>JAODMW010000065.1 GCA_025464815.1 Microbacteriaceae bacterium
CTGGACTTCACGGATGTCACGGTGATCCCGATGTCAGCGCTGGCCGGTGACAACGTGGTGCATCGGTCAGAGAACATGCCATGGTACGAGGGTGCCTCGCTGTTGCACCATCTCGAGAACGTCTACATCGCCAGCGATCGGAACCTGACCGACGTTCGTTTTCCCGTGCAGTACGTTATTCGTCCTCAAAACGGCAGGGGTGACTATCGCGCCTTCGCCGGGCAGGTGGTCGGTGGCGTTCTCAAGCCCGGCGATGAGGTGATGGTATTGCCGAGCGGACTGCCGACACGTATCCGGGCCATCGATACCGCCGACGGCGAAGTGTCGGAGGCGTTTCCGCCGATGTCGGTCACGCTGCGCCTCGAGGACGAAGTGGATGTCTCGAGAGGCGACATGATCTGCCGCCCGCACAATCAGCCCACCGTTACCCAGGACATCGACGCGATGGTGTGCTGGATGGACGACTCGCTGCTCCGGGTGGGCCAGAAGTATGCGATCAAGCACACCACCAGGACCGTACGAGCTGTGTTCAAAGATATCCAATACGAGCTGGATATCAACACGCTGCACCGATCCCAGGGGGTCGACACCCTCGGCATCAACGCCATCGGCAGGGTCCGGATGCGTACGACCCTCCCCCTGCTCGTCGATCCCTATCGACGCAACAGGCAGACCGGGGCATTCATTATCATCGACGAAGTCACCAATCGCACGGTGGGCGCCGGCGTCATCACCGACAACTGACCCGTTCCTTCGGCGCCACGGAAGAGATCGACACTATGACACAGGCAACGACACCTTCGAGATCATCGCGAACCGTCCGGGACGTGGTGAAGAGGGCGGGAAGCGCTGTCTTCCGCATCATCGGCTCAGCGACCGCCGGTTCTCGCCCGGTGCCCGACTTTCTCCTCGTCGGCACAAAGCGAGGTGGCACGACGTCCCTCTATTACGACATCCTGAAGTTGCCGCAGGTTATCCCCCTGTTCCCCTCTGCTAAGCGCCTGCCCAAGGCGAATGAGACGAAGGGTGTCCACTTCTTCGACTCGAACTTCTGGCGCGGCGAACGGTGGTACCGGTCGTACATGCCTTCGCGATCTGCCCGTCGTCGAGCGGAGCGGGCCGTTGGCAAGAGGGTGATCGTCGGTGAAGCATCGCCCTACTACCTTTTCCACCCCCTGGCCGCGGAGCGGGCGGCAGCCCTCGTGCCCGATGCGCGAATTATCGTGCTGCTCAGGGATCCGGTAATGCGTACGTATTCGCACTGGAAGGAGCGACGGCGCAGTGACGCGGAACCTCTGGAGTTCGCGGAGGCACTCCAGGCCGAGGATGCCAGGCTCGCCGGCGAAGAGAAGCGGTTGAGAGACGATCCCTCCTATTACAGCTATGCGCACGAGCAGCAGTCGTATGTGACACAGAGCCGCTACGTCCGAGCGCTCCGCACGTGGGTGGAACTCTTCGGCATGGAGAACATCCTCGTCCTGGCCAGCGAGGCCTACTACTCGGATCCCGCATCGACGATGAAGACAATCGCGGAGTTCCTCGGTATCGACTACGCGCCAATGGCGGACGCCGAGCATCGCAATGCGGCAGTGGGCGACGGGATCGACCCGCAAACGCGCGAGCGCCTTGCGTCGTTGTTCTCTGAGGACAACGCGGAACTTGAAGCGTTGATCGGTCGACGGCTTCCCTGGACATGACGCAGGAGCTCTCGCGGGACAGCATCAGGTTTCCCTCCTCCGGCCATATCTGGGTGCCGCGTTCAGGCGGCAGGGCAGCCGCCGCTGGCATGTCGATGTACTCGCCGTGCGCGCTTCCGGCTGTCTTCGCGCAGCGGGCGCTCTACGTCGCGGTTAGAGTCCTGGGCCCGCGAATAATGCCAGGCAGGCGCGACGCCTGGAGCGATCCGATCGAGTCTGAGGTGTGGGAGGCCTTCGTGGACGAATGGCACGCTGCCTTCGGAGCGTGGGACAGCATGGCCCTCTATCGTCGGCCCCAGCGCGGTCGAACTGGTTGTGCGCTACTCCTCTTGCGCGAGGGCCGGGGTGTTGGATTCGTCAGAATCACAACCGATCGCGAGCGAGCGTCGAACGAGTTCGCAGTGATGAGCGGCGTGCATGCCGCTCGACCGGCGACCTTCAGGATCGCACGACCGGTCGGCTGGGGATCGATGGACGGCTGGTCCTGGATCGGTACGGAATCCGTACCGAATTACCCTCTCGGAGCCGTGCGGCGCGAATCCGTGAGGCTCAAAGTCATCGATGAACTCGCAGGGATTCTCGACGATGTGCTGCCGCGGGCGTCCTCCGTGCCCAGGGGCTGGCGAGGCAGTCACGGTGACTTTTCGCCGTGGAATCTGCGCACCGAGATCGGCGGCGCCGTTCGGGTCATCGACTGGGAAGACGCCGGATTCGCCCCGCCGGGCATCGATGCCCTCTACGGCGGGCTCACGGCACACCTCACCTTCGGGACTGCGCTTCCGACGTCGACTAACCAGGAAGCGGTCGAGTGGATCGGTCGGGTGCTCATGTCGAGGAGGGCGGACGACGAGGATGCCAACGAACTCAATAGTCGGCTGATCGAGTTGCTCCGAACCGTGCCGGCGGCCTAGCCGAGCGGACAAGGACTCAGGCGAGCGTCTTCTCGCGCCTCTCGATGGGCAGCGGCACGGCGAGCTGGTAGGCGGAAGCTGTCTTTACCCTACCGGGGAACGTTGTTCCCGGCTCCAGGAGAAGGGAGAGGGTAAGAAAGAGCAGGAAGGTCGCGCTCGAGTCG
>JAODMW010000074.1 GCA_025464815.1 Microbacteriaceae bacterium
TTCCAACTCCTCGATCAGCGCCGCTCGATGATCGTCGATAGCTCGGTAGACCGAGGCCCATTCCGCTTCGTATTGCGTCGGCGTCAGCAGACCGTTGTGGTCATCGCGGTCCAAGCGCTCAAGCGCGGTCCGGGCAGCTTTCATGGATTCGATATTCCCGTAGGCGGCCGCGCCGCCATCGAAACCGACGACCACGACGATCAGGCGACGCGACGCTGCGCGCAATCGGCGAGTCGCTCTGGCGCTCAACCACATGCCGACGCCATAGAGGGCGAACGCGAGGAGGCACGCCCCGAAGGGTGGAAGCACTGCGCCGAATCCCATCATCGCGAACATGGCGACGATGGCGCCGGTGAGCGGCCAGTCCCGATGAAAGGTCAGAGCGCGGCGCTCGGCCGCATTCGTTCCCGGCGGGAACACCGTCAGACGCTGGCGCATCCACACGGTGCGACCGAGCGGCGCGACCTCGAAGTAACCCCACGGGTGCTTGCCTTCAAGCGCCCGCTTGATCCGCTCCGGCAGACGGCTCAGTAACGAACCCACAGGGGCAGGGAGAGCTTTGCTCGATTGATGCACAATTCAGGTCTACGCCCACCGCTTTTACTTTCGTCTGGTGCTTACGACATCCACACGGCTCCCCCGCGAAACCTAACAGCTTGCTTACGGTCGGGTTTCCACCACAGACAATGTGACGGGCGGTGGCGGATCGGATCAGGCTGATTCCTCGTTGGGGACGAAGCGGTAACCCATTCCGAGCACGGTGACGAGGTAGCGAGGGCGGGACGGCACCGGCTCGAGTTTCTTGCGAAGTTGCGCGAAGTAGAGCCGCAGGTATCCGGTGTCCCTGGTGTGATGGGGACCCCATACCTGGGTGAGGAGGCTTTCGCGGGTGATGAGCTTGCCCGGATTCTGGATCAACAACTCCAGGATGCGCCACTCGGTCGGGGTGAGGCGAATCGATTCCGTGTGCTCCGAACCGATGCGCGTCACCTGCTTTGCGGAGAAGTCGACGCTGACGTCGCCAAAGGTCGTGACTGGTTCGTCTTCGCCGGCGGGGAGCCGTCTTGTGAGAGCCCGCACCCTGGCGAGGAGCTCGTCGACCGAGAAGGGTTTCGTCACGTAGTCGTCGGCACCAGCATCCAGCGCCGCGACTTTATCCGCGGCATCCGTACGTCCGGAGACCACGAGGATGGGAACCTGGGTCCATCCACGCAGACCCTCGATCACCTCGATTCCGTTGAGTGCGGGCATCCCGAGATCGAGCATCACCAGGTCGGGATGATGAGCGATGGCCTGATTCAGGGCGTCTGCGCCGTTGTTGGCGGTCACGATGTCGTATCCTCGCGCGCCGAGTGTCACCTTGAGGGCACGGATGATCTGCGGATCGTCGTCGGCAATGAGAATCTTCATCGTGGAAGACTCATTTCGACCACCGGAAGAGAGATGACCATCGTCAATCCGCCGCCAGGAGTATCCTCCGCCTGAAGCGTTCCGCCCATGCCCTCGACGAACCCCTTGGAGAGCGCGAGACCGAGACCGAGACCCGTGGAGTTGTCGGTGTCACCGAGCCGCTGGAAGGGTACGAAGATGTCCTCACGCCTGTCTTGCGGCACGCCCGGGCCGCTGTCTGCGACTCTGACCTCTACGGAGCTGGCAAAGGTGCTCGCCGAGATCCGCACGGGAAAGTCGGGTTTGGAGAACTTTCTGGCATTCTCCAGGAGGTTGACGAGCACACGTTGCAGCAGGCCGTCATCGGCCAGCACTTCGGGAAGATCTTCGGCGATGCCGAGCTCCACGTCGGCCGGGCCGAGCCCCAATTCATCGATGGCGGCGAGGATGACATTCTCCACGAGTACCGGCGCTGTCGTGACAGCGAGTGCACCCGCCTGGACTCGGCTCACGTCAAGAAGGTTCGTCACGAGGTCGGCCAGGCTCTCCAGGCTCTCCTGGGCGGTGGCGAGCAGTTCGTCGCGATCGGAATCCGACCAGGCGACGTCGGTGCTTCTCAATCCGCTGACCGCTGCGGTGGCTGCGGTCAGCGGCCGTCGAAGGTCGTGACCGACCGCCGCGAGTAGGGCGCTTCGCATCCGGTCCGCTTGGGCGAGCGGTTCAACTTCGCCGGCCGTCTTGACCAGCGCGTTGTGCTCGAGGGCTGCGTCTATCTGCGCGGCGATGACAGACAGCAACCGACGCTCGGAAGCAGGCAGGTCGGGCCCTCGCAGTTCGAGGGTGCCGCGGTCTCCCACGGGAAGCACCGTCACGCGGTCGCTCTCCTCCGGTTCACCCGACGCGTACAGGACTTCGTCGTCAGCGAGGACGCGAACGCTGTTCAGCTTGAAAGACTCGCGCGTGCGCGTGATGAGTGCTTCCAGAGCATCTTGCCCGCGAAGAACGCTTCCCGCGATCGTTGCCAGAAGCTCTGATTCGGCGACGGCCCTGATTGCAGCTCGTGAACGGCGGGCGGCCTGGTCCACTACATAGCTCACCAGCATCGCGTTCAGGACATACAGCACGAGCGCCAGGATGTGGGCGGGCTTGCCGATCGTCACGGTGTAGAGGGGCTGGACAAAGAAGAAATCGAGCGTGAGGCCGGAGAGCAGGGCGGCGAACAGGGCCGGCCAAATTCCGCCGATGAGGGCCACGACAACCACAAGCAGTTGGAATCCCAGGACGTCGCTAGTGATCGAGTCGGCGGAGCGAAACGAGACGAGGAGCCAGGTGACGAGTGGTCCCGCTGCCAGGGCCACCATGAAGCCGAAGATGCGTCGCTTGAGGGTGAGTGCGCCGGACAGCCGTGGAAGGGCGAACCTGCCGCCCGCAGCAGCGTGGGTGACGATGTGGACGTCGATCGCGCCGGATTCGCGGATCACCGTCGCTCCGATCCCCGGACCGGTCAGTGCTGCCGCGAGCCGACTGCGTCGGCTGACACCGATCACGAGCTGTGTGGCGTTGGAGGCTTTGGCGAACTCCACCAGTGACCGAGGAATGTCATTGCCGATGACCTGGTGGTATGTTCCGCCCAGTTTCTCAGCCAGCGCCCGCTGCGCCGAAAGCGCACCCGGGTGGGAATCCGCCAGTCCGTCCTGGCTGGTGACGTGAACGACGATGAGTTCACCCCCGGCCGATCGAGCGGCGATGCGGGCGCCGCGTTTGATCAGCGTTTCGCCCTCCGGGCCGCCGGTCAAGGCGACGACCACTCGTTCTCGTGCTTCCCATTTGCTGTCGATGCCGTGCTCGGTGCGGTAGCTCTTGAGAGCGCTGTCCACCTCGTCGGCCAGCCAGAGGAGAGCCAGCTCGCGGAGCGCCGTCAGGTTGCCCAGCCGAAAGTAGTTGGAGAGTGCCGCATCTATTCTGGCTGCCGGATAGACATGCCCTTCAGCGAGTCGGTCTCTCAGCGCCTGCGGAGCGAGGTCGATCACCTCGATCTGATCGGCCTTGCGCAAGACCTGGTCCGGGACGGTTTCGCGTTGTGGCGCTCCGGTGATCTGTTCGACGACATCGCTGAGCGACTCGATGTGCTGCACGTTGACCGTCGACATGACGTTGATGCCGGCATCCAGCAGTGCCTCGACGTCCTGCCAGCGCTTCTCATTCCACGAGCCCGGCGCATTCGTGTGAGCGAGTTCGTCGACAAGCGCGATATCCGGCCGACGTACCAGCACGGCACCGGTATCCATCTCGGCGAGTTCGATTCCACGATGCTGCGTCACCCTGCGCGGGATCACCTCCAGATCCTGGAGCATTGCTGCGGTCGCGTTGCGGCCGTGGGTTTCCACAACCGCGACGACGACGTCCCTGCCCTCGGCACGAAGCCGCGCCCCTTCTTCGAGCATCGTGTATGTCTTGCCGACGCCGGGGGCGGCGCCGAGCAGCACTCGGAGCCGCCCTCTCTTCATGCGATCAGCCCTTCAATTTCGCGAGCGCGAGGTTCAGCTCGAGCACGTTGACCCGGGCCTGTCCCAGGTAGCCGAGGTCTGGCGCCTGGATCTGGTCGTCCACGAGCTTCTTCACTTCAGCCGCTGGCAGGTTGCGCACCTGGGCGACCCGGTCTACCTGCAGCAGCGCGTACTCGGGGCTGATATGCGGGTCGAGTCCGGAAGCCGAAGCTGTCAGCGCGTCAGAGGGGATGCTGGATGCGGGAACCCCGTCGAGCTTGGCGATGGCCGCCTTGCGCGCTTCCACGGCCGTGATCAGATCGGCGTTCTCCGGACCGAAGTTGCTGCCGCTGGAAGCGGAGGCGTCGTACCCGGTGCCCGCCGCGGACGGCCGTGACTGGAACCACTCCGGGAGCGCGTTCCCCTTTTTGTCGGTGAATCCCTGCCCGATGAGGGCGGAGCCGACCGTTGAGTCGCCCACTGTGATGGTCGAGCCGTTCGACTGCCACGGCAGCGCGAGCTGCCCGAGCCCGGTGATCACGGCCGTGTAGCCGACACCGAGCACCACCGTGAAGATCAGCAGAGCACGGATGGCCACCCAGTATTGGCGAACCACCGTTCTTGGTGAACTCATTATTTCTTCTTCTTTCCAGTTCGAGGTGTCTTAGAAGCCAGGGATGAGGGTGATGAGCAGATCGACCAGCTTGATGCCGATGAACGGGGCGATGATGCCGCCGACACCGTAGATGAGCAGGTTCCGGCTGAGGATGCGGGAGGCAGACATCGCCCGATAGCTCACCCCTCGCAGGGCCAGCGGGATCAGGATCACGATGATGATGGCATTGAAGATCACCGCCGAGAGGATGGCCGAGGCGGGCGAGTGCAACTGCATGATGTTGAGCGTCGCAAGCCCAGGGAACACCCCCGCGAACATCGCCGGGATGATGGCGAAATACTTCGCAACGTCGTTCGCGATCGAGAAGGTCGTCAGCGAGCCGCGCGTGATCAGTAGTTGTTTGCCGATGCGCACGATGTCGATGAGCTTCGTCGGGTCGGAGTCGAGGTCGACCATGTTGCCGGCTTCCTTCGCCGCCGACGTTCCGGTGTTCATCGCGACACCGACATCCGCCTGCGCGAGGGCCGGCGCGTCGTTGGTGCCGTCGCCGGTCATCGCGACGAGGTTGCCGCCCTCCTGTTCCTTATGGATCAACTCGAGCTTGTCCTCCGGCGTGGCCTCGGCCAGGTAGTCGTCGACGCCCGCTTCTGCGGCGATCGCCTTGGCCGTGAGGGGGTTGTCACCGGTGATCATCACGGTGCGGATACCCATGAGCCTCAGCTCGGCGAACCGCTCCGCGAGCCCGGTCTTCACGATGTCCTTCAGATAGACGACGCCCAGGATTCGGGCCTCGCCCGCCGCCGACTTGGTGGCCACCACCAGAGGAGTCCCACCGGCGCTCGCGATACGGTCGACGTGCTCCTCGAGCTCGGCGAGTTCTTCGCTCGAAGCTCGCCTGGACTCTTCGACCCAGGCGATCACCGCGGAACCTGCACCCTTCCGGATCTGGGACCCGTCGGGGAGGTCTAGACCGCTCATCCGGGTTTGCGCGGTGAACGGGATGATCTCCCCCGCCGTCTTCGTGTCGTTGTGGAACCCGTTGATCTCCGCGAGGTCGACGATCGACTTGCCTTCCGGCGTCGGATCGCTGAGAGACGAGAGTGCAGCCGCGTTGACCAGGTCAGTCTGCTCGACCCCCCTCATTGCAACGAATTCCGCCGCTTGGCGATTGCCGTAGGTGATCGTTCCCGTCTTGTCGAGCAGGAGGGTCGTGACGTCGCCGGCGGCTTCCACCGCTCGACCCGACATGGCCAGCACATTCCGCTGCACCAGCCGGTCCATCCCGGCGATACCGATTGCCGAGAGAAGCGCGCCGATCGTCGTGGGGATCAGGCAGACCAGCAGCGCAATCAGGACGGGCACGCTCACGGCCGAGCCGACATAGCCTGCTACCGGGTTCAACGTGAGCGCCACGATGACGAAGATGATCGTGAGGCTCGCCAGCAGGATATTCAATGCGATCTCATTGGGTGTCTTCTGCCGCGACGCCCCCTCGACCAGCTTGATCATTCGATCGACGAACGTCTCACCTGGCTTGCTGGTGATTCGCACGACGACCCGGTCGGACAGCACCCGGGTGCCGCCGGTGACGGCACTACGATCTCCGCCGGACTCGCGGATGACCGGGGCCGACTCGCCTGTGATGGCCGATTCGTCGACCGAGGCGATACCCCAGACGATGTCGCCATCACCGGGCACGAGCTCCCCCGCGACGATGACGACAACGTCACCCAATACAAGGTCCGCTGAGGAGACCTGCGACGTTATCGCGCGTTCGGCTCCCGGATCGGTGTTCTCGTCATACGAGTCGACCCGGTCGGCGATCGTGCTGGTGCGCGTCTGGCGGAGGCTCTCGGCCTGCGCCTTTCCCCTGCCTTCGGCTACGGCTTCCGCGAGGTTGGCGAACACCACCGTGAGCCACAGCCAGATGGCGATTCCCCACGTGAACGACGCGGGCACGAGTGCGCCGCCAGAGGTAGACGGTCCTCCGAGGAATGGCTCGGCGATGGCTATCAGCGTCGTGTAAGCGGCACCGATCTCGACGATGAACATGACCGGGTTGCGCCACATTTGGCGAGGATCCAGCTTGCGCAGTGCGCCGGGAAGGGCAGCGACGAGCTGGCGCGGTGTAAACGCGCCGCGCCGTGGCAGCGATTCCTCCTTACCAGCGGGCTTCTTTTCAGGAGCAGGGGTGTGGATGACAGTAGACATTTTTAGTGCAGCCCTTCAGCAAGCGGTCCTAGCGCCAATACGGGGAAGTAGGTGAGCGCCGTCACGAGGACGGCCACTCCGATGAGCAGGCCGACGAACTGGGGCCTGTGGGTTGGCAATGTCCCAGCGGTGGCCGGTACCTTGTCCTGCGCCGCGAGCGAGCCGGCCAGAGCGATGACGAACACGATCGGCAGGAACCGGCCGAGGAGCATCACCACGCCGAGCGCCGTGTTGAACCACGGTGTGTTCGCGGTGAGACCGGCGAAGGCCGATCCGTTGTTGTTCGCTGCCGAGGTGAAGGCGTACAGCACCTCAGACAGGCCATGCAATCCCGGATTCCAGATCGACGTCTTGATCACGTCCGCTCGAACGGCCGGTATCGCGAAACTCAACGCCGTGCCGAGGAGTGCCAGCGTCGGCGTGATGAGGATGTAGATGCTCGCGAGCTTGATCTCGCGCGGTCCGATCTTCTTGCCCAGATACTCCGGGGTCCGTCCGACGAGAAGGCCTGCGATGAACACCGCGATAACCGCGAGGACCAGGATGCCGTATAGCCCGGACCCTCCACCGCCCGGAGCGATCTCACCCAGCATCATGTTGAACATCGTCATGAAGCCACCGAGAGAGGTGAACGAATCGTGCATCGAGTTGACCGCGCCCGTGGAGGTCAGGGTCGTCGAGGTCGCGAAGAGTGTCGATCCCCAGATGCCGAACCGCTGCTCCTTTCCTTCCATCGCCGCCCCGGCGAGCCGGGTCGCCGCTCCACCGGTCAACGTCTCGAAGAGTGTGAGCGCAGTGAGCGAGACCACGAAGATCGACGTCATCACGGCGAGGATCGCGTTGCCCTGGCGCTTGTCGCCGACCATCTGGCCGAAAGTGCGGGTCAGGGCGAACGGAATGGCGAGCATCAGGAAGATCTCGAACAGGTTCGTCCACGCCGTCGGGTTCTCGAAGGGATGGGCAGAGTTCGCGTTGAAGAACCCGCCACCGTTGTTGCCCAGTTCTTTGATCGCCTCCTGCGAGGCGACCGGGCCTCCCGGTATGGATTGGGTCGCACCGGTCAACGTGTGAACAGTCGTGAATCCGTTGAAGTTCTGGATCACACCGCCCGCGATGAGAATCACCGCGGCGACGATCGACAGGGGCAGCAGAAGCCGCAGCGCCGACCGGGTGATGTCGACCCAGAAATTGCCGACGGTGCCGGACTTGCGGTACGCAAGGCCACGGACGAGTGCGATTGCGACCGCGATGCCGACGGCGACAGAGAGGAAGTTCTGTACAACCAGGCCGCCCAGCTGCACCGCGTAACCCATGGTCACATCGGGCGAGTACGACTGCCAGTTGGTATTCGTAACGAACGACGCAGCAGTGTTGAATGACAACCCCTCCGGAACGGCGGGAAAGCCGAGTGCATAGGGAAGGACGGCCTGG
This sequence comes from Microbacteriaceae bacterium, assembly GCA_025464815.1. Lineage (GTDB taxonomy): Bacteria > Actinomycetota > Actinomycetes > Actinomycetales > Microbacteriaceae > Lacisediminihabitans. Next base: position 8,134 of record JAODMW010000074.1, read on the forward strand.
AGACGCTGGATCGCGTAGAGGAGCAGCACACCGACCAGGGAGAAGATGAGCACGCTGCGCAGGTAGAGACGCCACGTCTGCTCTGACTTCGAATCGACGCCGATGACCCGGTAGAAACCGCGCTCGACTTTCAGGTCCTTAGATGTCGTGAACAT
>JAODMW010000114.1 GCA_025464815.1 Microbacteriaceae bacterium
ACTTAAGCCGTAAGCCTACGGGCAGCCGGTGCCCGTTATCCTTGACTGTGGCCAAAGAAACCCCAGTGACCTTTCATCGTAACGAACGCCTGCTCGCGTTCATGATGCTCGCGATCGTCGGACTGTCCATTTTGGCGTTTCTCGCGGTGATCATCGGCACTGCCGCCGGGCTCAACGCGAAAGACTTCGCGGGTGGCGTCTGGCCGGCCGTATTCACGCTTCCCCTCATCGGACTGCCGATCGGGTTCCTGCTGATCGTCATCCTTCTGATCATCACGGCCCGGCGTCGCAGTCGCGAGGCCCGAGCAGAGGCCGCGGCCATCATGAAGGTCAAGTCGTCCAGCAAGTCCAATAAGAAGTAGCAAGCGGGTCGGCACAGTAGCCGGGAATCGGAAACGGGTGGGAGCCATGAGCGACACGCTCGCGCTTGCCACGCGCCTCAGGGCGATGACCGATGGCGATCTCACCCGGGCGATGCACGATCGCAGCATCAGCGCATCCGGCATCAAGGACTTCTTCGACCTCGCCGAAGCCTTCCTCGATCGTGCGTCCATCCAGCAGATCCTCACGCGGCTCGATCGCGGGACCCTCGCCGTGCTCGCGGCCATCGGCCAGCTGAACGAAGAGAACGGTCCTCCGACGGCGATGGATGTCGCGGCTCGCCTCGAATCCCTCGCCGGAAGCTCCCCCTCCGTCGAGTCGATCGCGGCGCGCGCGGCCGTCGCGACGACCCTCGTACTGCTGGAAGCGGAGTCGCAGCGCTTCGCGGCGTACGACAGCGTGCGCGAGCAGTTGCGTTCCTGGCCGGCCTTCGGCCTTCCCGGGCTCGTCGAACTCGCCGGCGGCAGCGCACCGGCGGTGCTCGAGCCGGTGCCGGACGTCGACCGTCGCTTCATCGACCGCCTGGGAGCGGAGCGCGCCTTCGCGGCCACGACGGCCATCACGGAACTTCTCGCGGAGATCGAACGCGAGCCGGCACGCGAGCTCGCGAAGGGCGGCGTCGCCCTTCCCGACAGCAAGCGGCTCGCCAATGCGATGGCCGTCGATCTCGAGTCTGTCGCGACCTTCCTCGCCGTCGCCGATCGCGCGGCGCTGGTCGCCCGCCAGGCGGGCTCGTGGATGATCACGGAGCAGGGTGGATCCTGGCTGCTCGAGTCGACCGGCCAGCGCTGGGCCGTGCTCGTTTCGGCGTGGTTCGACCGTCTGCCCGCAGACATCCGGCAGTTGCTCGGCGAGCGCACCCACGCACTCTGGGGTCAGGGCCTGCGCGGCTACGTCGACTGGCTCTATCCGGCCGGCGGGGACTGGATGGATGAGCGCATCACCGCCTACACACGCGACGCCGAGACCCTCGGCATCACCGCGAACCAGGCGCCGACCGGACCGGGATCCCTGCTGCTCGCCGACGGTGTGGACGAAGCGCGCGCCGCCATGACGGCGCTCCTGCCCGCCGAGGTGGAGCAGGTCTACCTCCAGCACGACCTCTCGGTGGTCGCGCCCGGTCCGTTGACACCGCGGGTGGATGCCCGCCTTCGCACCATTGCGGACGTCGAAAGCCGCGCTCTCGCATCCAGCTATCGCGTCTCCACCTCGAGCGTCAACCGGGCGATGGCCTCCGGTGAAACGGCGGAGTCGATGCTCGACTTCCTGGGCAGCATCTCCCTCACCGGCATCCCGCAGCCACTCGACTACCTGATCGCCGAAGCATCCGGGCGCTACGGCCAGCTGCGCGTCGGGTCGCTGGACGAGCCGGACTTCGAGGCCGTGACCTACCTCCGCTCCGACGACGAGCACCTGCTCGGCACGATCATGGTCGATCAGAACCTCTCGGCACTCGGCTTCGTGCGTCACGGGCAGAATCGGGTGCACAGCCGCTTTCCGCTGGATGTCGTGTTCTGGTCGCTGAGCGACGCACGCTATCCGGTGGCGGCCGAGAACCAGGCGGGCGAGATCGTGTCGCTCCGCCGTCGGCGCACGGCGAGGGCCTCGACCTCCACTGCCGTCGATCCGATAGCCGCCCTCATCGAGAGGCTGCGCCTGGGTGGAGAACCGGAGGACGACGAAACGGGTCAGGCCTGGCTGATCAGGCAGCTGGATGTCGCGATCAAGGCCCGCGCGAGCCTCACGGTCAGCGTGACGATGCCCAACGGTTCCGTCATGGATTACCAGCTCGAACCGACCAGCGTCGCGGGCGGACGCCTGCGGGCCCGCGACAAGAAGTCGGCCATCGAACGGACGCTGCCGCTCTCGAGTATCGCGGGGCTCGGTCCGGCGCTGTGAGCTCCCGGCGGTCGCACGGGCGGACGCGGGTAGACTTCTCGGGTGAATAGCGCGCCCGAACCTCAGATTCTGGCGACTCCCCTCATTCCACCCACTGCTCCCGTCGGCGGCCCGTTGATCGTGCAGAGCGACCGCACCGTGCTGCTGGAGGTTGCGCATCCGGCCGCCGAGGATGCCCGCCACGACCTCGCCGTCTTCGCAGAGCTGGAGCGCGCTCCGGAGCACATCCACACCTATCGCATCACGCGGCTCGGACTGTGGAACGCACGCGCCGCCGGTCACACCGCCGAGAACATGCTCGCCACGCTCGAGCGCTACTCCAAGTTCCCCATCCCGCAGAGCGTTGCCGTGGACATCGCCGAGACGGTGGGCCGCTACGGACGCCTCGTGATCGAACGCGACGAGAACGGCACGCTCATCCTGCGATCGACGGATGCCGCGGTGCTCAGCGAGATCGTGCGGGCCAAGCGCATCGCCCCTCTCCTCTTCCTCCCGGATGACCAGCGCGGCCGCGGTCCCGCGATCGACCGCTACGAGATCCAGGCCTGGGCACGCGGGCAGGTCAAGCAGGAACTGGTCAAACTCGGTTGGCCCGCAGAAGACCTCGCGGGCTACACGCCGGGAACACCGCACGACATCTCGCTCGACGAGGCCGACTGGTCGCTGCGCGAGTACCAGAACCAGGCCATCGCCAGTTTCGTGGACGGCGGATCCGGCGTCGTCGTGCTCCCCTGTGGCGCCGGCAAGACCCTCGTCGGCGCCGGCGCGATGGCGACCGTCAAGACGACCACGCTCATCCTCGTGACCAACACGGTGTCGGCCCGCCAGTGGCGCAGCGAGCTGCTGAGGCGTACCAGCCTCACGGAGGACGAGATCGGCGAGTACTCGGGCCAGGTCAAGCAGATCAAGCCGGTCACGATCGCCACCTATCAGATCCTCACCGCGAAGCGGAAGGGCGAGTACGCCCACCTCGCGCTGCTCAACGCACTGGACTGGGGGCTGGTGATCTACGACGAGGTGCACCTGCTGCCCGCTCCCGTCTTCAAGCTCACCGCGGAGCTGCAGGCCCGCCGTCGCCTCGGCCTCACCGCGACCCTCGTGCGCGAGGACGGCCGCGAGGGCGACGTGTTCAGCCTCATCGGCCCCAAGCGCTTCGACGCTCCATGGAAGGAGATCGAGGCACAGGGTTTCATCTCCCCGGCCTCATGCTTCGAGGTGCGGATCGACCTGCCACAGCAGGAGCGGCTCGAGTACGCGGCATCCGCCGATGACGAACGCTACCGGCTGGCCGCCACCGCGCCGGCGAAACTCTCGGTGGTGCGGGAGCTGGTCAAGAAGCACGAGGGCGAACGCATCCTCGTGATCGGCCAGTACCTCGACCAGATCGACATGCTGGCCGAGGCGCTCGACGCACCGAAACTCACCGGGGCGACGTCGATCGATGAACGCGAGCGGCTCTACCAGGAGTTCCGCGATGGCGTCACGAAGGTGCTCGTGGTCTCGAAGGTCGCCAACTTCTCGGTCGACCTTCCGGAGGCGACCGTCGCGATCCAGGTCTCCGGTTCGTTCGGATCACGCCAGGAGGAGGCCCAGCGCCTCGGACGCCTGCTGCGCCCGAAGGAGTCGGGCCTGCCGGCCAACTTCTACACGCTCGTCGCCCGTGACACCGTCGACCAGGATTTCGCCCAGAACCGCCAGCGATTCCTCGCCGAACAGGGCTACAGCTACACCATCCTCGACTCGGACGGACTGAACCGCGCGGCGTAACGTCCCTCGCGGACTCGCGGTGGGCTTTCAGATCCCGGCGGCATCATCCGGCGGTCCGCCGCCGCGCATTCGTGCGCACGTGGTCGGCGAACACATCCAATGCGCTATCCCACCCGTCGAAGACATTGGCATCGCCAGGCACGCCGTCGAAGCCACGCAGATCGAACGTCATGCGGGTCGACTCTCCCCGCGGCTCGATGGTGATGGTGATGAGCGGACAGTCGTCGGGATCGTCATCGGGCGCACCCCAGGTGAACACGAGCCGATCATGCGGCACGACTTCGCGATACACCCCTCCGGTCGGGAACTTCTCACCCGTCGCATCGTTGACCATCGTGTATGCATACCTGCCACCGACGCGCGCGTCGATGGTCACAGTCTCTCGCGGCGTGGACACCCCGCGCGGATGCCACCACATCGCGGCCTCGTCCGGGTTCGTCCATGCGTCCCAGATCTCTTCCGGGGTCGCATCGAGCTCTCTCACGAGCGTGAAACCCTTTGTCTCGTCGATCATTTTTCGCTCCTCTGCTGTTCGCGGCGCTTCTCGCGGATGCGCTCCTCCATGAAGTCGAATCGTTCGGTCCAGTCGGCGCGCTGTCGCGCGATCCATTCGGAAACCTCATCCAGGCCCTTCTCGCGAACGCTGACCTCACGCCACTGGGCGCTGACAGTGCGCGCAACGAGGCCGGCGCTCTCCAGCACCGCGAGGTGCTGGGAGATCGCCGGGCGGCTCATCGCGTAGTTCGCCGCCAGGGCGCCGACGGTGATGGGACCTCTGCTGAGCCGAGTCAGGATGTCGCGCCGGGTCGGATCGGCGAGGGCGCCGAACGCGAGGCTGAGCTCATCCATCGCGGTCATGTAAGCAACTCCTTAAATAAGCAATTACTTACACGATAGGGACCCGAGAGCGTAATGTCAACACTCGTGCCTCCGCGGCATCCGAGATGCCTCCCCGACAACCCAGAGAGGAGGCCCAGCGCCTCGGACGCCTGCCGCGCCCTAGGCCCGCGTGTAGCCGAGCATCAGCGTCCCCGCGGAGCGGAGCACCCGCGCGAGGCTGAGCCCGCGCGGCTCCGGCAGGGCCCCGCTCGCGATACGACGCGCGTCGCCGGCCTCCAGCCGCGGGCTCAGGGTCAGGCAGAGTTCGTCGACCGCATCCGCCGCGAGCAGCGAGCCGAAGAGCGATGGGCCGCCCTCGCAGTGCACCTGGGCGAGTCCCCTGTCGCTGAGGGCCGCGACCATCGCCGTGGTGTCGAGCGAATCGTCTCCGCACACCAGCACGTCCGCGACGGCGGAGAGAGCATCGCGGCGTGGCTGAGGCGAGCGCCCCGTCGTCACGATGATCGGTCGCACCGGCGCCTTCGTGAAGATGTTCGATGCCGGATCGAGGTCGAGCCCGCCAGAGACGATCGCGAAGACCGGATGCGGCGGCAGCCCCTCCGCGACCCGCCACCGCACCGCGGGCTCATCCAGCCGCATCGCGCCGTAACCCTCGCTGCGCACCGTTCCGGCTCCGACGAGCACGACGTCGCACAGCCTCCGCAGGACGTCGAACACACGCTTGTCGGCCTCTCCGCCCAGCCCACCCGAAAGACCGTCGTGGGTCGCGGCTCCGTCGACACTCGACACGAAGTTGACCCGCAGCCACGGGTCGCCGCGATCGGCGCGCACGAAACCCGCAGTGAGCGCATCGTCGTCGAGGTCGTCAGCGGGGACCGGCCAGAGGGAGTCGATCTGCACGGTCATCGTCACTCCAGGTTGTGCCGAGCATACGCCGGCTCGCGAAAACCGAGCACGGCTTCGGTGAGGCGAACGGCGGCGACCGCGGCGGGAATGTCGTGCATCCGCACGATACGGGCCCCCTTCATGATGCAGATGACGGCCGCCGCGAGGGATCCCTCGAGACGCCGACCCTGTTCCCGATCGAGCGTCTCGCCGATGAAGTCCTTGTTGGAGACAGCCGCCAGCGTCGGAAGCCCGATCGCGACGACCTCCTCGAAACGGCGCGTGAGCTCGAGCGTGTGGAAGGTGTTCTTGTTGAGATCGTGGCCGGGATCGACAATGAGCCGATCGAACGGAACTCCGGCCGCGACGGCACGAGAGACCCGATCCCGCAGAAACGCGACCACCTCGGCGGTGACGTCGTCGTAGTGCGGTCGCGGTGGCTCGCTGCGCGGAGGGCCGAGGCTGTGGGTGAGCACGAGGTTGGCAGCGCTGTCCGCCACCGTCGGCGCCATCTTCGGGTCGTACAGTCCGCTCGTGTCGTTGATCACCCCGGCGCCTGCGGCGATGCTGAGCCGCGCGACCTCTGCGTTGACCGTGTCGACGGAGATCACGACATCCGACTCCGCGTGGACGGCCTCGACCAGTGGCACGATGCGGTCGATCTCTTCTTCGACGCTCACGGCGGGACCGCGGCCGAAGGGCACGCCTCCGACATCCACCCAGTCCGCCCCGTCATCGGCGGCTTTCAGGGCGGCCGAGACCGCCCTGTCGAGCGCGAAGGTGGAACCCTTGTCGTAGAAGGAGTCCGGTGTGCGGTTGATGATCGCCATGACGACCACCTGGCGTGAGAAATCGAAACTACGCCCGCCGATGATCCGCTCCACGATTAGAGACTATCGAGCGGAATGCTCTCGTTGGCGAGCTCCGCGGGATCGACGGTTCTGCCGGACCGGATGAGGGCCTGCACGCTCTCGTTCACGTCCCAGACGTTCACGTTCATCCCCGCAACGACCGCGCCTTCTGCGACCCAGAAGGCGACGAATTCGCGCGCGACGCGATCGCCGCGGTAGACGACCTGCGCGTTCGCGGCGAGCGGTCCGTAACCGGAATACTCCATGCCGAGGTCGAACTGGTCCGTGTAGAAGTACGGGATGGTGTCGTAGGAGACCTCCTGGCCGAGCATCGACCTCCCCGCGGCCCCACCGCTGTTGAGTGCATTCGCCCAGTGCTCGCTACGCAGCCGCTGCCCGATCACGGGATGGTAGGCGTTGGCGATGTCGCCGGCGGCGAAGATATCCGGATCGCTTGTCTGCAGCGAGGCGCTCACGAGAATGCCGTTGTCTATATCCAGCCCCGCGGATGCCGCGAGCTCGACGTTCGGCACGGCCCCGATGCCGATCAGCACGAGGTCCGCGGGCAATATCTCTCCACCATCGATCACCACGCCCGTTGCGTGGCCGTCGATGCCGACGATGCTGTCCGCCGTGACCGACGTGCGAAGCACGACGCCGTTCTGATGGTGAAGCTCGGCGAACATCCGGCCGAGCTCGTCCCCGACGGCGCTCGCGAGCGGGATCGCACCGCGATCGAGGATGGTGACCTCGTTGCCGAGCGTGCGCGCTGTCGCCGCGACCTCCATCCCGATCCATCCCGAGCCGATGACCACGACCCTCTTCCCGCCGTGCTTGAGCGCGTCGCGGAGCGCCGTCGAGTGGTCGATGGTCCTCAGGTAGTGCACGTCGGCGAGGTCGGCGCCCGCGATCGAGAGCACGCGTGGCGACGACCCGGTCGCGAGCAGGAGCCTGTCGTAGTCCACGGACTCGCCGCTCGAGAGGGTGAGCCGGTGCGTGTTCGCGTCGAGGCCGACGACCCTCTCGCCGGTCGTCAGATCCACGCCGTTCTCGGCATACCAGCCCTGCGGATGCACGAACACCGAGTCGAGATCGTCCTTGCCGCTGAGGTAGTCCTTCGACAGCGGCGGACGGATGTACGGACGATACTGCTCCGCGCCGATGAGCCTTATCCGCCCGTCGAAACCCTCGGCGCGCAGGGCTTCGGCCGCGGATGCACCCGCAAGACCTGCCCCGACGATGACGAACTTCTGATTCTTCGACCTGATCCCGTTCGCGTCCATGCGACCTCCTTGAGAATCCACAACAGTATGGGCTAGGACTCTCAAACCGTATCGAGGATTCGCCGTATTGACTCCCAGCAATGACACAGCTAACGCGCAGATACTGTACCCATGAGCGATGGCCCCAAGATCCTGATTGTTGACGACGAACCCAATATCCGCGACCTGCTGACGACCAGTCTGCGCTTCGCCGGTTTTGCGGTGCGAGCGGTGGGAAATGGCGCACAGGCGATCTCCGCCGTGCTCGAAGAGGAACCCGACCTGATCATCCTCGACGTCATGCTGCCCGACATGAACGGCTTCGGCGTCACCAAGCGGCTGCGATCATCCGGATATACCTCCCCGATCCTGTTTCTCACGGCGAAGGACGACACCGAAGACAAGATCACCGGTCTCACGGTCGGCGGCGACGACTATGTGACCAAGCCCTTCAGCCTCGATGAGATCGTGGCGCGCATCAAGGCAATCCTGCGTCGCACGATGCAGGACGAAGAGGATGCCATCATCCGCGCCGGCGAACTCACCATGGACCAGGACACCCACGAGGTGACCATCGGCGCCGAGCAGATCGAGCTGAGCCCCACCGAGTTCAAGCTGCTGCGCTACCTCATGCTCAACCCGAACCGCGTGCTCTCGAAGGCCCAGATCCTCGACCACGTCTGGGAGTACGACTTCAACGGGGATGCGGGCATCGTGGAGAGCTACATCTCCTACCTTCGCCGCAAGCTCGACCAGTTCTCGCAGGAGCCGGTCATCCAGACCAAGCGTGGTTTCGGATACATGCTCAAGGCCGCCCGCATCTAACAGATCAGGCCGCGGACAGCTTCGCGCCGTAACCTTGAGGTTCTGATGCACGAACACGTCTCGAGTTGGTGGAGCGCCGTCTCCCTGCGAACCAAGATCACCGGCGTGACGGTGCTGCTCGTGACGCTCGGGCTGCTCGTCGCTGGCGTCGGCACGATGACGGTGCTCCGCAATTACCTGTCGGATGAGGTCGACCAGAGGATCACCCAGTCCGCAGCAAGCGTCACCGGCGTCACCGCGACGGGCTCGAGCAAGTGCGATCCGACCGTCGATCCCGACCGATATTACTTCGCGGTCCTGGACATCAACGGCGCCCTCATCTGCAGCAACGACCACTCCACGGCAACCAGCCCTCGGCTCAGCAACGTGACCTTCACAACGGTGCGCAAGCTCGATGGAGCCGCGTTTACGGTGTGGGATGCCGCGCACACGACCCAGTGGCGTGTGGTCGCGATGCCGGCACTGGAGAAAACCACAGGGACATTCCTCACCGTCGTGGTCGGTTCCAACCTCGCTGACACCAATGGGATCATCAACCAGTTCCTCGTGATCTTCCTCGGGTTCGGTCTTTCCGTCATCGTGCTTGGTGCAGCACTCACCCGCCTTCTGGTCACCTCGACCTTCGCGCCCCTCCGCGAAGTGGAGGCCACCGCGGCCGCGATCGCTGAGGGCGACTTCAGCCAGCGGCTCCCCGGCGCGACGCCGAACACCGAGGTCGGGCGCCTCAATCGCTCGCTCAACACCATGCTCAACCGGATCGACCGCGCCTTCGCCGATCGCGCCCGCACGATCGAACAGATGCGCCGTTTCGTCGGCGACGCGAGCCATGAACTGCGCACCCCGCTCGTCTCCGTGCGTGGCTATGCGGAGCTGTACCGGATGGGCGCACTCCAGGAGCCGGAGGATGTCGCCCAGGCCATGGAGCGCATCGAGAAAGAGGCGATCAGGATGGGCGAGCTGGTGCAGGACCTGCTCGAACTGGCCCGCATCGACGAAGCCAAGCCGCTGCAACTCGGACCGGTGGACCTCGTCCCCATCGCGAGGGATGTCGCTCTCGACACCATGGCATCCGCTCCGGACCGTGACGTCACCGTCACCGTCGACATCACGCCGACGGTAGCGATGGAAGCGCCCGCGCCCGCCGAGACATCCCCTCGAGTGGTCGCTGCGGGGGCGACCGGCCCGATCGCGTTTGCCGGCGCTCAGCTGGCGCGTCTGCGGCGGCGTCCCGCGCGGCCCGGGCAGTCGAGCGTCGTGGTGTCCAAGGCCCCGGCGCAGCAGCTGCCCGCCATCCCCGCGATCGTCCTCGCCGAGGAGAACAAGATCCGCCAGGTGGTCACGAACCTCATGGGCAATGCCATCCGCTTCACTCCCGAGGGCAGTCCCATCGAACTGGCCGTACACGTCGACCCCGTGGGTCGGGTCGCGATGCTGGATGTCATCGATCATGGCGAGGGCGTACCACCGCAGATCCGCGACAAGATCTTCCAGCGCTTCTGGCGGGCAGACACGTCACGCACCCGTGAGACCGGCGGAAGCGGCCTCGGACTGGCGATCGTCTCCGGCATCATCGCGTCCCACAAGGGCGAGGTCACCGTGCTCGAGACCGCTGGCGGGGGTGCCACGTTCCGCATCATCCTTCCCCTCCTCCCCGAGGGCTACACGCCACCAACGCCTCCCCCCGCGCCCTAGAGCACGGATGCCGGGCCGGCGGATCTCTAACGTGGCTCCCGACCGGCGAAGCATCCATTCCCGGCACGACGAACGGGAGACGCAATGACTCGCTACCAGGTCGACAGCGAAGCTGTGCTCGGCGCCACGGCGGCTGTACGATCGACGATCGGCCGCATCCAGGGGGAGGTGAACGGGCTGCACGCACAACTCGACAACCTGCAGGGCTCATGGTCCGGGCAGGCCGCAACGGCGTTCCAGGCGGTGATCGCCGACTGGAGGGCCACGCAACAGAGGGTCGAGGAATGCCTCGCCGCGATCAGCCACGCGCTCGGCCAGGCCGGGCAGCAGTACGCCGACATCGAGGCATCCAACGCCCGGCTCTTCAGCCAATAAGCACGATTCGGCGCGAGATCCGGCAATCGGTCCTTCCTCGGCCGCAGCAAGAACCAATCGCCAGATCTCACCGGGGCGCGTCGGTCTTAACGAAGGCTGTCGGTGCTGGCGGAGGCTGTCGGTCTTAACGAAGGCTGCCGGTGTTAGCGGAGGCTGCCGGGCAGACGAAGGAGGGCGGCCCCTTTCGGGACCGCCCTCCTTCTGAACTTTCGGACTTAGAAGTCCATGCCACCCGAAGGGTCGCCCTGCGGAGCAGAGACCTTCTCCGGCTTGTCGGCGACAACAGCCTCGGTGGTGAGGAACAGTCCTGCGATCGACGCTGCGTTGAGCAATGCCGAGCGGGTGACCTTCACCGGGTCGTTGATTCCGGCAGCGAGCATGTCGACGTACTCGCCGGTCGCGGCGTTGAGGCCCTGGCCGGCGGGGAGGTGACGCACCTTGTCGACCACGACGCCAGGCTCGAGGCCCGCGTTGAGGGCGATCTGCTTGAGCGGAGCATCGATGGCGACGCGCACGATGTTCGCTCCCGTTGCCTCGTCACCGACGAGACCGGTGAGTTCCGCGCTGGCGAAGGCGACCTCGCCCGCCTGGATGAGGGCGACGCCACCACCGGCGACGATGCCCTCTTCGACGGCGGCCTTCGCGTTGCGAACGGCGTCCTCGATGCGGTGCTTGCGCTCTTTGAGCTCGACCTCGGTCGCGGCTCCGGCCTTGATGACCGCAACACCACCGGCGAGCTTCGCGAGGCGCTCCTGGAGCTTCTCGCGGTCGTAGTCGGAGTCGGTGTTCTCGATCTCGGCACGTATCTGCTTGACGCGACCGGCGATGGCCTCGGCGTCGCCGGTGCCCTCGATGATCGTGGTCTCGTCCTTGGTCACGACGACCTTGCGAGCACGGCCGAGCAGGTCGAGGGTGGCGTTCTCGAGCTTGAGACCGACCTCCTCGGAGATGACCTGTCCACCGGTGAGGATCGCGATGTCCTGCAGCTGCGCCTTGCGACGGT
>JAODMW010000128.1 GCA_025464815.1 Microbacteriaceae bacterium
AATAAACGGTCAATTATGCCGCTCGAATGTGCTAACTGTTTGCCTTTGGTCTGTGTTTTCGTTGATACGAGCGCAGAGCGCCGATCTCCAGTAGCGGAGTTCGCCGCTCACATCAAAGGAGATGACAATGCAACATCGGGTCGAGCACAGGGTCGACGTATCCGCCCCCGCCGGGCGCGTGACGGGGCTTCGGCTCGACGACGTCGCGGTGTTTCGCGGTGTTCCTTTCGCCGAACCCCCGACCGGCGCGCTGCGGTTCGCCGCACCCGTCGATGCTGCGCCGGTTCCGGAGATCGACGCGACAGAGTTCGGTCCGATCTCGCTACAGGACATCGACCCGCTCCCCCGCGCGATACCCGCTACTGAAAACAACTTCTACGCACCCGGTATTACCACCTCGGAGGACTGCCTCAACCTCAACATCTGGACATCCGATACCAGCGGGTCGAGCCCCGTGCTGTTCTGGATACATGGCGGTGCCTTCCTGTACGGATCGGGTACCGGGCCTTGGGCCGACGGCTCACGCTTCGCCCGCGAGCATGGCCTCGTCGTGGTGACCATCAATTACCGCCTTGGCCTGCTCGGCAACCTCTGGCTGGGCGACGTGGACCCGACTTCCTCCGATCTCGCACTGCAGGACCAGATCTCGGCACTCCGTTGGGTGCATCGCAATATCGCGGCCTTCGGCGGGGACCCGTCGCGCATCACCATCGCGGGACAGTCGGCGGGCGCCATGTCGGTGGCAGCGCTGATGACCGCACCGGCTGCCCGCGGCCTGTTCTCGGGCGCAATCGTCGAGAGCGGCCATGTCGCGGCGGCCCGCAGCATCGAGGACACGTTGGCTGTCCGCGAGCGCATTTTCCGCGAGCTCTCGATTGATCCGGCAGGCGACGTGCTCGGGCAGCTGCGTGCCACCTCGACCCTGCGGATCCTGCAGGTCCAACGCGAGTTCGGGATCGGCATCCGGGCCTTCCCGATGGTCGTCGACGACGTTGTACTCCCCACAGACCTGCTCGGCGCCATTGGCGAAGGCAGCGCGGCAGGTGTCGACCTCATCGTCGGCACCACCGCTGAAGAGGACCGACTTTTCTCGATCACCGGATGGGCCGACGAGAACGCCACAACCTCCTCCACTATCGCCGGGCTGCTCGTCGATCGTAATGACGCGGCGGAAGCCGAAGCCCTTTATCGGGACCTGCCAGGCAACGACCGCGACCACCAGTTCCTCGTCAACACCGACCACGGCTGGGCGATGCCTGCGCGCGCTTTCGCAGCCGCTCACGCCGCTGCCGGCAACCGGGTCTACCACTACGAGTACGCGCGCCGAAGTGGCGCGCTCGATGGACGCGTCGGCGCGGCCCATCTCACCGATCTGCCGTTCTTTTGGGGAAATCTCGACGCCCCGGGTGTTGCCTCACTGCTCGGCGACGATCTCCTGACCGACACCGCGCTTCCTGTGTTGGCCGGGCGGATGAGCGGAACGATCGCCCGCTTCGTGGCCACCGGATCGCCCGACGGTGGGCCGCTCGGCGCTTGGCCGCCGTTCACCCCGGAGCGACGCGACACTCTCGTCATCGACGTCGAACCGACTGTCAAACGCGACCATAACGCTGCGCGCCTCGATTTCTGGGCGAATCACGACTCCGTGCCGGCTCTCGCAACAATGACAGAGGAATCATGATGACGCCTGGCCTCGAGCCCATCCTGGGCATCGACTACGACCGCACGGGGATCACTGTCGGTATCGTGCACTTCGGGGTGGGCAACTTCCACCGTTCGCATCAGGCGATGTATCTGGACAAACTGCTGCGTGTCGACAAAGCCCGCGACTGGGGTATCTGTGGCGTAGGCGTGCTGCCACCTGATGGTCGGATGCGCGACGCGCTGCGCGCACAGGACCTCGAGTACACGCTGGTCGAACGCCACCCCGACGGTTCAACTCCGGCCACGCGCATCGGATCGATCGTCGAGTACCTGTATGCCCCGGACGAGCTGGGCGCCGTGCTGGAGCGCCTTGCCGATCCAGCGACGCGAATCGTCTCGCTGACCATCACCGAGGGCGGCTACAACATCAGCGACACCACCGGTGAATTCGACGTCACCAACCCGGCGATCGTCGCGGACGCCATTCCTGGCGCTGCCCCGGCGACGGTTTTCGGCATCGTCGTTGCTGGCTTGCGTTTGCGTCGCGAGCGCGGAATCGCGCCGTTCACCGTCATGTCGTGCGACAACGTCGAAGGCAACGGCCACATCGCGAAGGGCAGCTTCACGGCTTTCGCCAGACTCGTCGACCCCGAACTTGCCGACTGGATCACGGAGGAAGTTCACTTCCCGAACAGCATGGTCGACCGCATCACGCCGGTCACGACCGACGACGATCGGCGTTGGGTTCTTGAGCGGTTCGGCGTCGAGGACGCCTGGCCCGTGCTCTGTGAAGATTTCGTTCAGTGGGTGCTTGAGGATGACTTCCCGCTCGGCCGACCCCCGTACGAGCATGTCGGCGTGCAGCTGGTCGGCGACGTGCGTCCGTACGAGCTGATGAAATTGCGACTGCTCAACGCAAGCCACCAGGGGATGGCCTACTTCGGCATGCTCGACAGATACCAGTTTGCGCATGAAGCCGCCACCGATCCGCAGATCGTGGCACTGCTGCAGGGCTACATGGACGGCGAGGCCACTCCGACCCTCGAGCCTGTGCCCGGCGTGGATCTCGCCGCATACAAGAGTGGACTCATCGAACGCTTCGCCAACCCCTACGTGCGCGACACGCTTGGCCGGCTGGCGACCGATGCGTCCGACCGAATCCCAAAGTTTCTCATTCCGGTCGTCCGGGCCCTCCGGGCAGACGGCGCGCCGGCCCCACTGAGCGCCGCGATAGTGGCGAGCTGGGCGCGCTACGCCGAGCGCTACTTCGACGGTGAGGAACTGCCTTTCCTCGACCGTCAGAAGGGTGCGGTCCGCGACGCCGTGGACCGGCAACGGACCGACCCGGTGGGATTCCTGCGCAACTCCGACTGGTTCGGAGATCTCGCCGACGACGCGGGTTTCACCTCCGACTTCGTCGAAGTCTTCCAATCTCTTTCCACGTCCGAAGATCCGCGGTCCACTCTGGCCCGGATCCTCGGCGAATGACCCATCCGGCACCACCCCACCGCATCACCCGCAGCACATACACAGAGAAAGGATGGTGTTCGATGAACACCAAGCGACACCTGGCCCGCATAGGCGCGGCTGCCCTCATCGTCGTGACCTCGATCGCCCTTACCGCCTGTTCAGGCGGCGGAGCATCGAGTGTCACAACGCCGACAACGCTCACAATCGCGGCACCGAACGGACCGCTCAGCCTCGATCCGGCGCTCAATGGCAATGGAACGCCCCTGATCTGGTACACGCTTCTCGCCTACGAGCCGCTCATCAAGCGCGCGCCCGACGGCACAGCCAAGCCGGGGCTCGCCACGGACTGGAAGTACTCCGACGACCGCCTCTCGTTCGTGATCAACCTGCGCAAGAACGTAAAGTTCAGCGACGGCAGCGACCTCACCGCCCAGGCCGTCATCGACTGGCTGACGTATTACAAGGCGCACACCACCTTCCAGTGGATGCAGAACGTCTCCTCCATGGATGCGACCGGCGATCTGCAGGTCACCCTCCACCTCTCCACCCCCGACCCGCTCCTCCCGATCGGGTTCGACCAAGAGGGAGAGGCAGGCGACATCGTGTCGCCCGCTGGCCTGAAGGACCCATCGGTGCTCGGTAAGGAGACCCACGGCGCCGGTCCCTATATGCTCGATGCCAGCGCGACGATCGCGAATTCGCAGTACGTCTACGTGCCGAACCCCAACTATTGGAATAAGAAAGCCGTTCAGTACAAAAAAGTCGTCATCAAGGTCATCGCCGATGAGAACTCGACAATCGCCGCGCTGCGTTCAGGCCAGGTAGACGCCGCGGCGATCTCACCTAACAACGTCGCATCCGCGAAGTCGGCAGGACTGAACATCAACGCCGCAAAAGCGGCGATGGTCGGGGTGTACTTCTTCACGCTCGGAGATACCACCTCGCCGCTGTCGAACGTCAAGGTGCGCCAAGCACTGAACATGGCGATCGACCGCAAGGGCATCACCAAAACGCTCTTTCTGACCAACGGTGAGCCCACTACGCAGTACGTGCCGAAGGGAATTCCCGGCTACGTCGCCGGCCTCGAGAACCAGTATCCGTTCGATGTCGCCAAGGCCAAGCAATTGCTGGCCGATGCAGGATACCCCGACGGGTTCAGCTTCAAGATGGTCGTCCAGCCGGGCGCCTCAAGCCAGAACCTCCTCTCTCAGGCAGTCATTCAG
>JAODMW010000131.1 GCA_025464815.1 Microbacteriaceae bacterium
ACTTCCCCACCTTCCAGGAACACTGCACGGTCTTTGCGCATAGGTCTCATCTAGTCCCAACCGGGAGTGAATGGCCTGAAGGTGGGCCTATTGCGGGGGCTCCCCCGGCTGGCCAGCCGCCACCTGCGGGGTTGCACCATGCTCCCACAGTCGCGCGATAATCATTTGCGTGTCTCCCGGGCTCTAAGTCATAGTGCGGTTTCCACCGAACATTGTCCCAGTGACAAAGGAACTGATTCTTCATTCCCTGCGTGCTCGCTCGACTGCCTGCTTGGTCCACGACCTCCTTCCATGCGGCTGACCCGTTGATGGGGACGAAACGCGCTGCCCAAAGTGTCTCCTATGCCAAATGAAGGAACTCTCGCCCTGGACTTCCCGAATCTCCGGGGTCGCAATCGCCACGGCGGCAAGGATCTCCTTCATTTGGCACCTCGGCGGCGGATTGGGTCAGCAGGCCGGGCCTCTCTCCGGCGGAATCCGCTCCAAAGCACGAGAATTACGCAATCACGGAGCCGCGCGCCGGAAACCGGAGAAACGACGCGACCCTAGAACGCGATGGCCGCCGCAAGCCCCAGGCCGAAGACAAGCACCGTCAGCGTCGTGAGCTTCAGCGCCAAGACGAGCTCCGGCGCGGTCTTCCCGGTGATGGTGATCACGATCGCGGGGATCGCGGGGAGCAGGGTGAAGTACACGAACGGCGCCTTCTCGTAGAAGATCGAGAAGAACGCGAGGATCACGAACGGGATCACCATGAAGGTCGCGTACAGGATGCGGCCGGCGCGGCTCCCCACCAGTACGGCGAGCGTGCGCTTCTTGGCCAGCTTGTCCTGCTTGAGGTCGCGCAGGTTGTTGACCATCAGCACCGCGCACGCCAGGAAACCCGCCGCGACACCGGACAGCCAGCTCTCCACGTTGACCGTTCCGACCTGGGTGAAGGTCGTGCCGAGCGTTGCGACGAGGCCGAAGAAGACGAAGACGAAGATCTCGCCGAGACCGTAGTAGCCGTATGGCCTCTTCCCTCCGGTATAGAAGTACGCGGCGACGATGCAGACGGCGCCGACCGCGATGAGCCAGTAGTAGCCGGTGACGATCGCGAGGATGAGTCCCGCAATCGCGCCGAGACCGAAGAAGACGAGAGCGACCACCAGCACCGTGCGCGGCTTCGCTGCACCCGACCCGGTGAGCCGCGATGGCCCCACCCGGTAGCGATCCGTGCCGCGCACCCCGTCGGAGTAGTCGTTGGCGTAGTTCACGCCGATCTGCAGGCCGACGGCCACGGCGAGCGCGAGCAGCGCGCGAACCCAGTGCCAGCCCGGATTCGAGATCAGGTACGCGGATGCGGTGCCGAGCGCGACGGGAGCAATCGCCACCGGCAGCGTGCGCAGCCTGGCGCCACCGACCCAGTCGCCGAAGGTGGCCTTCTTCACGACGACGCGCGGTGGCTGTCCGCCGGGACGTCCGCTCCTGCCGTTACGAGCGGGCACCTTCGACGGATCGATGCGCTTCTGGACGGGTCTATTCGCGTTGGCCACGCACAAATCCTACTGAGGGGCCGACGCCGCGCCTTCCCAGCCCGCTGCGAGTTCGCCAAGCGTGACGCGGTCGGGTTTGCCGCTCGAGAGCGACGGCAGCTCATCGAGGTGGATGAAGGCGGCAGGCGCGGAGGCGCGTCCGAGAGCGGCTGTGGCGACGGCGCGCAGGTCCTCGAGCCGCGCCGTTCCCGTCGAGAACACCACGGCGACCTCGCCCCACTCGATGCTCGCCGCGCGAACGGCGACGGCATCCGCGAGTCCGGCGACCGAACGCAGCACGCCCTCGATCCGCTCGAGCGACACCTTGACACCGCCGGAGATCAGGATGCCGTCGAGCCGCCCGGTCACGGTCAGCACGCCGTCGACCACCTCGCCGGTGTCGCCCGTGCGATACCAGCGGTGCCCGTCGGCCTCGTGGAACACGGCCGCGGTGCGCTCGGGGTCGCCAAGGTAGCCCTCGGCGAGCATCGGGCCCGCAAGCTCAACCTGCCCCTCGACGACGCGCGCCTGCGCGGTGCCGATCGGCACCCCGTCGTAGACGCAGCCGCCGGAGGTCTCGCTCGAACCGTATGTACGGGTGATGTTGAGGCCCAGCTCGAGGGCACGCGCGACGAGCTCCGGCGAACTCGCCTGACCGCCGATGAGCATGCGGTCGAAGCGGCGCAGCTGTTCGAGCACACTGAAGTCCTCCTCCGCGACGGCGACGAGCCGGGCGAGCTGGGCCGGGACCAGCGAGGTGAAGCGCAGTTCGGCATCCATCAGAGTGCTCGCCGCGGCGAAGTCCAGCGGGTCGAAGTGTCCAGGCGGCAGCACGACCGGCTCGGTCTGCGCGGCGATCGAGCGTACGAGCACGTTGATGCCCGCGATGTAGTGCACCGGCAGGGCCAGCAGCCACTGCCCTGGACCACCGAGCGCGGTGTCGGATGCCGCGGCGCTCGCCAGCAGCGCGTCCGAGCTCAGCGCCACCCGCTTGGGTACCCCGGTGGAACCGCTCGTCTCCACGACGAGCGCGACCCGCTGCTCGACGGTATCCGGCAGCGCTCCGCTCGGATCCCCCGGCAGGATCGCGTCGCCGCCGGCCAGAGCCTCACGCAGCGCGTGGAACACCGCCGCCGCGTCGTCGGCGGGCATGACCCGGAGCCGCCGGCTCATGCTCAGAACTGCCAGGGGTACGGCGACCAGTCTGGTTCGCGTTTCTCGAGGAAGGAGTCGCGGCCCTCGACCGCCTCGTCGGTGCCGTAGGCGAGCCGCGTGGCCTCTCCGGCGAAGACCTGCTGTCCGACCAGGCCGTCGTCCACCGCGTTGAAGGCGAACTTCAGCATGCGGATCGCGGTCGGCGATTTGCCCATGATCTCGTTGGCCCATTCGAGCGCCGTGGTCTCCAGCGACGCGTGCGGCACGACGGCGTTGATCGCGCCCATGTCGTAGGCGCGCTGCGCGTCGTACTCGCGGGCGAGGAAGAAGACCTCGCGGGCGAACTTCTGTCCGACCTGGCGGGCGAAGTATGCGCTGCCGTAACCGGCGTCGAAGGAGCCGACGTCGGCATCCGTCTGCTTGAAACGCGCGTGTTCGAGGGAGGCGATCGAGAGGTCGCAGACCACGTGCAGCGAGTGCCCACCACCGGCCGCCCAGCCGGGGATCACGGCGATGACGACCTTGGGCATGAAGCGGATGAGCCGCTGCACCTCGAGAATGTGGAGCCTGCCGGTTGTCGGGGGGGTCTCGATACGCTCGCCAGGGCTCGCTACTCGACCAGCGGAAGACTCGGGGCTCGCTACTCGACCAACGGAAGACTCGTACCGGTACCCGTCGCGTCCCCGGATGCGCTGGTCGCCTCCACTGCAGAAGGCCCAGCCGCCATCTTTGGGGCTCGGTCCGTTGCCGGTGAGCAGCACGACACCGATGCGGGGATTCTGGCGCGCGTCGTCGAGCGCACGATACAGCTCATCCACCGTCTGCGGGCGGAACGCGTTGCGCACCTCTGGCCGGTTGAAAGCCACGCGCGCGACGCGGCCAGCAACGTCATGGTGGTACGTCACATCGGTCAGCGCATCGAACCCGTCGACCGACTTCCAGGCGCTCGGATCGAACAGGTCGGAAACCTCAGGCATGGGGCAAGCCTACGAGTTGCCGATGAGAGCGAACAGCCAGACCAACGCAAGGGGGTTGCCCACGACGCTCAGCACCATCGCCGCCACACCCCACCGGCGACCCAGGCGCCGGATGACGGCCGCGAGTCCGCAGAGAAAGCTCACGACAGTGAGCACGATCACGACCCAGGCCAGCACCGTCGCGGTGCTCCAGTCCCGATTGCTCGCGATACCGATCGCCACGCCCTCCAGCGCGATGAGCAGCACCGCGAAGACGAAACCCGCGAGACCGATCCAGCGCGGCAGGCGCCGCGGTGCGGCTTCGATCGACATGGGTTCAGGATATGGCAGCGTCGGGGTACAGACTGGAGGCATGTTGCCGCCGTTGTCCGACATCCTCGCGTCCGCCCGTGTCATCGCCCTCCCGCTGCGGCAGAAATTCCGTGGCATCGAGACCCGCGAGGTCGCGCTCTTCGAAGGCCCGGAGGGCTGGACCGAGTTCTCGCCATTCCTCGAGTACGACGACGACGAGTCCTCCGCCTGGCTCGCCGCGGCCATCGACTTCGGGTGGACTTCGGCCCCGCCCATCTTCCGCAGCAGTATCCGGGTGAATGCCACACTCCCCGCCGTCGAAGCGGCGAGGGTCGCGGACATCCTCGACCGGTTCCCCGGTTGCCGGACGGTCAAGGTCAAGGTGGCCGAATCCGGGCAGACGCTTTCGGATGACGTAGCTCGCGTCGCGGCCACGCGCGAGTACCTCGGTCCGGAGGGGCGCATCCGCCTCGATGCGAACGGCCGCTGGAACGTGGACGAATCGGAGCACGCCATCCACGCCCTCGCCCCCTACGATCTCGAGTACGTCGAACAGCCCTGCGCGACGGTCGACGAGCTGGCCGACATCCGCAAGCGCGTGAAGTACATGGACCTGGCCATCGCGGCAGA
>JAODMW010000157.1 GCA_025464815.1 Microbacteriaceae bacterium
GTGTTACCGTCGCATCGAGGAGCTGTTGGCGGGCGGGCGTACATTGTTTTTCGTGTCGCACAGTGAGAACGACCTCAGACGGTTCTGCACGCGCGGTCTCTATCTCGATAAGGGCGGGCTCGTGCTCGACGCCCCCATCGCCGAGGTGCTCGACCGTTACAACGCGGACTACGGCGCCAAGCCATGACCATCGTTCCCGGCAAGACCCCCATGCAGATCGAGAAGGGCATCGAGAGGCTGCTGTCGGTGCAGCGGCCAGTGGTGCTCGCGGAGGTGCGTGGCATCCGTCGCCGGCATCCGGATGCCACGCCGGCCCAGGTCATCGCCATCCTCGAACGCCACTATCTGACCGCCGTCACGAGCGGCGGCGCTGCCGTCGGCGCCAGCGCCGTCATCCCGGGTGTCGGCGTGGGCATATCTCTTGCGCTGTCCGGCGTGGAAACGGCCGGCTTTCTCGAGGCGAGCGCACTCTTTGCTCAATCGGTGACCGAGGTGCACGGAATCGCGGTCGAAGATCCCGAGCGGGCGAGAACATTGGTGATGGCGATGATGCTCGGCACCGCCGGCTCGGATCTGGTACGCCAGCTCGCCAGCCAGGCTGCTGGAGCCGGGCCGACCCGAGGGCGTTTCTGGGGCGAACTCGTCACCAAGAGCCTGCCGCAGGCCGCCATGGGCCAGATCGGTGACCGGATAAAGCGCGCTTTCGTGAGGCGTTTTGCCGCGACCCAGGGTGCGACCATCGTCGGCCGCGCCATCCCCTTCGGCATCGGTGCCGTGATCGGCGGCACTGGCAACCACCTCCTCGGACGCAAGGTCGTCACCAGTTCACGCACGGCCTTCGGGCCTGCTCCTGAGTCGTTCCCGCTGGTGCTCGAGCCAGGGGCCCGCCCGGTGAAGGTGCGGACCGCTCGGGCACGGATCAGCCTGCCCCGGTTCATCCGCAAGCAACCGAAGGCATAAGCGCGACGCTCTTCTCCTTCCCCGAAGGACAGTAGCGATTGACCGCACACCGGGGTCTCTGCGGTCAGATGCCGACATTACATTTCCCGCATGACCGGCCCACGCTCCCCCACCTTCGACTCCGCCTATCCTGTGCCTTTTCACATCGAGCGAGACGCCGGGCCGCGCCGATACCTGCTCACCAACAACGGTCCTGAGCCGGTGGAGGGCGTCGCCCTCAGCCTGCTCGGGGCCGGCGTGATGCCTGCGAGCGCGCCATCCACGCTTCAGCCGGGCGAGACGCTGGAGGTCTCCATCTCGGGAAGGGATCTGGCCCGCAGCACGGTTCTGGTCGTGCGCTGGTTTCGTCCGAACGGCGAGGAGTACCTCTGGCGGGTGAGTTTCTAGCGAGTCACCGAGTCCCGCGCACGCCTCTCGCGGATGAAGTCGGCAGCCGAGAACGCGTGCACCCGATCCGGCAGCGACTCTGCATCGATCTTCTCGATGAGCGTTCCCGGGTCGACGCCGAGCACAGAAGCGATTCGCACCAGCGTGTGGAAATTGGGGTTGCCGAGGCCGCGCTCGATCTTGCCGTAGTTCGACACGTTCATGCCTGCCAGATTTGCAATCTCTTCCTGGCTGAGAGCGAGCTTGTTCCTCCGATCACGAATGCGTTCGCCCAGAATGCGAGCGGCATCGGAGATCGGTTCTGACATGGTTCATTGCTACTTGCCCGGTGGTCGAACAGCCAGATGTCACAGCAGTGAGGTATAAATACCTCAGGGGTTAACTGCTCTTCTGCGAGCACAAGCCAGCCTCTTCGCAGACGAACGGACACTCCCCTCGCATGGCAAAATCTCTGCTCGAACAGCTCCCCGGTATCGTCGCAGCGGGCAAGAGGCAGGCGCAGCAGATCCTCGAACAGCTTGAAGGGCCAAGCAGGGTGTCCCTGCAAACACGAGAACTGGTCATTCCGTCCCGTGATACTGCGGGTTTCGACCTTTACGGCCTGGACGGCGAGCAAACCAGCACCCTCGACACTCCCAATCGCCTGATTTACGGCGACAATCTGCTCGCGATGGCGGCTCTACTCGCCGGCGACGACCAGACACCGAGCCTGCGCGGCAAGATCGACCTCATCTACATCGACCCGCCGTTCGACTCGAAGGCGGACTATCGCACAAAAATTACGTTGCCAGGTGCAACTGTCGACCAGCGTCCAACGGTCGCCGAACAGTTCGCCTACTCAGATGCCTGGGCGAACGGCACCGCCTCGTATCTTGAAATGCTCACGCCACGCTTGATACTCATGCGCGAATTGCTCGCCGATACGGGTTCGATCTACGTCCACCTCGACTGGCATGTCGGGCACTACGTGAAGGTCGTGCTGGATGAGATCTTTGGGAAAGAGAACTTCTTAAACGAAGTGATCTGGCGCTACGGAAAAATGAGCAACGCGCTGAGACGCTTCCCGCAGAACCACGATGCGCTTCTCCTCTACGGTCGGACCTCAAAGCATGTCTTCGTCCCCGTGAGAACCGCCGATAGCGAATACAAAGCTCGCTTTGTTCGTCATGTCGTGGACAATCGTGTTCACTACGGCGCGGTCAAAACGAGCGACGACAAGCTAATCAAGCTGAGAGTTCGCAAACGAGAAAAGGAACTACAACGGGCGCTTGTCGATGACGATGTCCTGTTCGACTTTGACGTTGAGTTCAAGACTCAAGACGATGTCTTCTATGACATTTCGATTGTGAAGGGCAACGCCGCGGAGAACCTCTCTTTCGAGACTCAAAAACCCGAAAAGCTAATCGAGCGCGTGATCCATGCATCGTCCCCTCCAAACGGACTCATCGCCGACTTCTACGCTGGCTCTGGCACAACCGCAGCGGTGGCAGAACGATCGGAACGGCGTTGGTTGACCACCGACATCGGCAAACCGTCGACCATGATCACCCGGAAACGCCTCGTCGACCAGAACGCTAAACCATTCTTGTATCAGGCGATCGGCGACTACCAGGTCGAGCAGGCGCGAAGCACCCTTGGGCGCAAATTCCGCGTCGGTGAGCTCGCTCAGACCGTGCTCAGCATCTATGGCGCTCTTCCGTTGCCGCCTGAGGAAAACGTGAACGGTTCGCTCGGAAGATTGACCGATGAGAAGACTCTTATCTATGTCGACAGCCCGTCACGCCTGACGTCCACGTCGACGCTAAAACGCGCACAGGGTTACCGTGACAGCAAACTCGGCGGCTTCGACAAGGTGATCGTGCTCGGCTGGAACTTTTCGGCGAGCATCGGTCACGACCTCACAGCTC
>JAODMW010000020.1 GCA_025464815.1 Microbacteriaceae bacterium
AGGTAGGCCTGCTCGATCCAGCCCCCGAACACGCAGGCCGGTTCCTGCTGGTGCCCGTACTCGATCGTGCCGCCCGACACGCGTTTCGCGTCAACCGCGGGTGCTTGGGTGGCGCCGGCGCAGGCGGAGAGAACAAAGGCGACGGTGAGTCCGAGAGCGATCGACGAGACGGTGATGGACTTCTTGCGGGACATGGACGGTGGGCTCCTCGAGATACGAATGGCGTGCTGTGTCTCGTGGAACCGTAGATAACGTGCGCCGATGCGTCCCTGGCGCCGGTCACAGTCGGTAAAAGAACGTCACATGAGGAGATAGATCGCATCTCGTCCCTCTACGTGCTAATGCCGGGGCGGCTGACCGCCCGCAGAAGAGGTTCGCTTAGCCCTCGTCCTTCACGAGCAGCTCGCGGGCGCGGGCCTTTCGTACCGTCGACCACCCGTCGGGTCCCGGGCGGTAGTCGGGAGGGCATGCGCGCTCCCATCGTTCGATCACCTCGATCTCGGCGTGAATATCGCCACGTCTGCGATAGAGGATGGCCGCCTGCTTGTAGTAGCCCGGAGTGGGTTCCCGACCGGCCACCTTCGCGTGCCGATCGGTCGCATCGAGGATGCCGATCAGCAATTCCAACAGCTCATCGTCGCGTTTCTCGCGCCGCAGCCTGTCGAGCTCCGGCACCCAGTCGACATAGTGCCTGCCCCTGAACTGGGCGGCGTCATCTTCGTCGGCGCGCTGCGTCGCGTGGTCATCCAGCGTCCAGTCGCTCGGCTGCTTTGCCGCGCGAGACTCAGGCGTCGACGATTCGGCCGGTCGAGGGTACGGGTCCGGTTCTGTTTGGGTGGGAGCTGTCGCTGTGGGCTTGCTCTTGAATATGTCGAAGAATCCCATGCGGTCGATCGTCGCACAGCTGTTACGGGCTTCGCACCTCTGACGCGGTCCGAAGCATCTGACCGAGGTTCGCAGGCGAACGATGTGACTCATTAATTGGTCGTTTACGGGATGTCAAGCCCCTTCTTTTCCCGCGCCGTTGTTTTAGCCTTTCCTCAGATACAGCGAGCCAGACGAGACAGTCTCGTATCGACAGGCTGCTTCGGAGCATGAGGAGGCGGATGGTACGAACTTTGCGGGTATACGGCAGGTCTTACTGCCACTTTTGCAGGGCGATTGTCAACCCCCTCGCACCGGGGGATTGAGATCTAATAAGTTTCGTTGTAACCACTTTGGGGGTCACAAATGAGTATCACCGCATATGAAGTCTCTGAAGGAAATAGTGCAGATGGACGTGGTGGCGCGCAGGTGTCGACCGATCCGCTCCGCGACTACCTGCAGCAGATCGGGCGAACGCCCCTACTGACAGCCGACGAAGAAGTCTCCTTGGCCCGTCGCATCGAAATCGGCGTTCTCGCCGGAGAGCGGATCGCACTCGAGCCCGAGCTCGAACCGAAGGTCAAGCGCGAGTTGCAGTGGCTGGTTCGCGATGGAGATCGCGCATACGACCTCTTCATCTGCTCCAATCTGCGACTCGTCGTGAGTATCGCGAAGCGCTATGCGGGTCGCGGGCTCCCCATCATGGACGTGATCCAGGAGGGCAATCTCGGGCTGGTGCGCGCGGTCGAGAAATTCGACTACACGATCGGCAACAAGTTCTCGACCTACGCGACCTGGTGGATCCGGCAGTCGATACTGCGTGGAATCGCCGACTCGAGCCGTCTCATCCGTATCCCGGTTCATACCGTCGAGAAGATGGACAAGCTCGACCGTGTGCGGCGCGACCTCGGTGCCGAGCTCGGGCGCACCCCGACCGTCACCGAAGTGGCGGATGCCGCGCAGGTGAGTATCGAGGAGGTGCTCAGGCTCGACCGGACCGATCATGACACCATCTCGCTTGGTATCCCGATCGGCGACGACGGAAGCACCGAGCTCGGCGACCTGATCGAAGACACCGATACGCCGGAGCCTTTCGAGACCGTGGAACTCGGCCTGCGACATGACGACATCCGGCGCAGACTCGATGCGCTTCCGCCTCGCGATGCGACGGTCATCCGACTGCGGTTCGGGCTCGAAGGCCGAAAGGCTCTTACGCTCGACGAGGTGGGGGAGCTATACGGCATCACCCGGGAACGGGTACGCCAGCTCGAGACACGGAGTCTCAAACGACTTCGTTGCCCCGATCTGAAGTCGTACCTCGCCTGAGCGGCTGAGATCACTCGGTCAGGCCGGGGTTCTCCTGTTCCTCCTGTGCCTGCTCGAAGGAGACATCGTCGCTTTTCTTCGGCGGCGTCTCGGAGGTCTTGGCCTCGTCATCCACATGCTCTTCGTTTTTCATCTTCGCGGCTTCGTCTTCGGGTCCGACATTCGCGTATTCGTGGTATCGATCTCGATTCACTGACATTGCAGGGAATCCCCCTCTCACGCTCCGAGACGTCATATTTGCTCTCGGCACCCTAGACGGTAGGCGAGGCAAGGCGGAGGCTCAAGACCTTGACGCGGCGCTTAACGCGTGTAGCTACTCCTCGCTGGTCTTACCCAGCGCCCCGACCTCTTCGGTCAGTTGCAATCCCGACGCGCTATTGGACGAGTGGGTGAGAAGCTCGAGCCACTCGCGGTTGATCTTGGGCATACGGCCGCCGTTGTAGCGGAAGACCATCGGAATGGCGGGATCGAGCCAGATCGTGCTTCGTCCGTCGCCGACGCTCTGCTCGTCGCGCCAGGAGAAGAAGAAACTCTCACCACGACGAAGTTTCGCGCCGATCACCAACTGCAGATGCGCGAGAACCCGGTCATCGAAGATGATCTCGATTGTCGGACCATACAGTAACTTTCCCAAACGAATTCCCTGCTTCCTGGTTCGAGAGGTGCTCCCTCATGGTGGTGGCTGAAGGCTACTACCGGCCTACTCCGGGTGGACGTCCCCGGGCGATTTGTCCGTGCGCCAGCCGCGCCACGACGGCTGCCGCAACCGCCCCGTCGAGGTCCATTCGGCGAACTCGACCTCGCCGACCAGGTCCGGCCTGACCCAGTGAGCGTCCCTGGCATCCGCCGACGGCACACCATCGAGGGGTGACGTGGTGCGTGTCCGTCGCATGAGCGTAGTGCGCAGCTCATCGAGCTCACGGTCGCCGAAACCGGTGCCGACTCGCCCGACGTAACGGAGCCGGCGGCCCTCCGGGATACCCATCAGCAATGACCCGATACTGTCGCGGCGGCGCCCATTGCCGGTGCGCCAACCGCCGATCACCACTTCCTGGGTGTGATGATGTTTGATTTTGATCCACGCGCGGGATCGACGGCCCACCCCATATCGGCTGTCGCGTTCCTTGGCGACGATTCCTTCCAGGCCCAGCTCCTCGCTCGTGCTCACAGCGTGCTCCAGATCGCCTGCGAAGGCCGCCGGGACCTGCACTGCTCCGCCGGCTTCGGCTTTGACAACCTTCTCCAGAACAGAGCGCCGTTCGTCGTAGACCGCATCGAGCAGAGAACGGCCGTCGACCTCGAGGGCGTCGAATACGAGGTAGCGCACCGGCACAGCTTTCGCCGCCCTGTCCACGTCGCGTGGCGAGCTGAGGTTCATGCGAGTCTGGAGGAGTCCGAAGTCGGGTCGGCCGTGCGTATCGAACGCCACTATCTCGCCGTCCAGTGTCGCGCTGTCCGCCGCCACGACATCCGCGAGCACAGCGAGCTCCGGATACGTCGCGGTGAGGTTCTTGCCGTTGCGGCTTGTCAGGGTGACCGTTCCGTCGTCGACCCGAGCGATGGCACGGATCCCGTCCCACTTCATCTCGAAAGCCCAGCCCTCCTCGTCCACGATGTCCTTCGTGGTTCCGAGCGTCGCGAGCATCGGCGTGAAGTCCGGTGTCACACCTCGCGACGACATGACTGCAGGGCGCGAAACGGAAGCGGATGCCCCTGTCGGCTTCATGAGGTGGATCAGCCAGTTCTGCGCGGCCTTTCCATCGCCGCCCGTGTGGATAAGAGCGAACCTGCGCGGCGCGCCGAGGCCGCCGCCCTTCTCGCCGTGGAGCGTAACGATGATCTCTTCGTCATCGCGCCACTTTTCGACGTCATAGCTGCCGGCATCCCAGATCGTCACCGTGCCCGCACCGTATTCGCCGGCCGGTATCGAACCCTCGAAGGTGCCGTATTCGAGGGGATGATCCTCCGTCTGCACCGCGAGATGATTGCCTTTCGGCTCGGTCGGCACACCCTTGGGAAGAGCCCAACTGACGAGCACGCCGTCGTGCTCGAGACGGAAGTCATAGTGCAGGTTGCGGGCGTGGTGCTCCTGGATGACGAACGATCGCCCATCGCTGGACGGCGCATGCTTGGCAGGCACGGGTTCTGGAGTCTTCTTCGCGTCGCGCATGCTGCGATATTTGGCGAGCCGGTCTGCGGCGGCGGGCGTCGCGCTGAAGTCGTGCATATGCGTTTTCGTCGGCTCGAGGGAGTCCAGATGACCCGCGGTCAGCTCGGCCAGCGTATCGCCGCGTCGTTTCACGCGTCGCAGAACATCCCGGTAGTCGAGTTGGGCGAGATCTTTGCTGGCGAGTTCGCGCCAGGTGCGGGGTGCTGCAACGGTGGGAAATTCGCGGCCGCGCAGCGAATACGGTGTGATCGTCGTCTTGGCACCGTTGTTCTGGCTCCAGTCGAGCAGCACCTTGCCAGGGCGCAGCGCCTTCTTCATGTCGCTGACCACGAGGTCCGGATGATCGGCCTCCAGCGATCGGGCGAGTTCGTGAGCAACGGCCGACACCTGATCGGAGGTCTGCTTGCCGTCGAGGGCCGCATAGAGGTGGATGCCTTTGCTGCCGCTCGTCACCGGCATGACCGACAGCCTCATGTCGCTGAGGATCTTGCGCACCATCCTGGCGACCTCCGCGCACTCGGCAAGCCCGGCACCCTCGCCGGGATCGAGGTCGAGCACGAGCCGGTCGGGGTTCCGTGGCGTGCCGGTACGCCCGAACCGCCACTGCGGAACGTGGATCTCGAGCGCGGCGATCTGGCCGAGCCAGATCAGTGTCGCCGTGTCGTTGACGAGCGGGTAGTCGTTGCTGTGATCTTTATGGGCGATGGTGCGGCGCTTGACCCACGAAGGGGTCGAATCGTCGAGGTTCTTCTGGAAGAACATCTCGCCGGGGTTATCCGCAGTTCCGACTCCGTGGACCCAGCGCTTGCGCGTGGCCGGTCGGTCCGCCGCGTGGGGGATGAGCACCTCGGCGATCTCGGCGTAGTACGCGATCACGTCGCCCTTCGTCGTTCCGGTGGAGGGATAGAGCACTTTGTCGAGATTCGTGAGGGTGATCCGGTGGCCGTCGACGGTGACGTTCTCAGATCTGGAATCGGATGCCATTGCTCCTCGCTCGGGAAAAGCCGGGACTGCTGAAAATGTACTCCGAATAGATGCACGGTCAAGCCCCACGCAATCATCGCCGAGGGGGTGTGAAATAGGACGATGCGAGCGATCTGGACCGGCGCGATCACCTTTGGCCTCGTCAACGTGCCCGTCAAGGTATACAGCGCCACCGAGGATCACGACATTTCCCTGCACCAGGTGCACGACAAGGACGGCGGTCGCATCAAGTATCAGCGTCGCTGTGAAATCTGCGGCAAGATCATCAGCTACGACCACATCGACAAGGCCTTCGACGACGGTGAAAAGACGGTAGTACTCACTGACAAAGACCTCGCGATGCTTCCGTCGGAGCGTAGCCGCGAGATCGAGGTCGTCGAGTTCGTGCCGAGCGACCAGCTCGATCCGATCATGTTCGACCGAAGTTATTTTCTCGAACCGGACTCGAAATCGCCCAGGGCCTATGCCCTGCTGCGCCGCACGCTCGAGGAAACGGATCGCACCGCGATCGTGCATTTCGCCCTCCGGCAGAAGAGCAGGCTCGGTGCACTGCGTGTTCGCGGCGATGTGCTCATGCTGCAATCCCTCCTCTGGGATGACGAGGTGCGAGAGGCGAACTTCCCCGCCCTCGAGGAACGCACCAGAGTCTCAGCCAAGGAACTCGAGATGTCATCGGCGCTCGTCGACAGTTTCGCCTCCGATTTCAGCCCGGAGAAGTTCAGTGACGAATACCAGGAGGAACTGAAGAAGCTCATCGACGCGAAGCTCACAGAGGGCGATGCCGTCGACACAGCGAAGACCTTCGGCGAAGAAGCAGTGCGGGAGGATGCCGGGGGCGAGGTGATCGACCTGATGGAGGCCCTCCGCAAGAGCGTCGAGAAGAACCGTAACAGCGGCACGACCAAGGAATCGGCGAGGACGAAGGGATAGGACATGCCCGGTGAGAGAAATTCACGGCTCAAGGACCCGAAGCTCTACGAAGAGCTCCGCGAGGATGGGGCGTCGAAGGAGAAGGCTGCACGCATCTCCAATGCGGCCGCGAAGAAGGGTCGGTCGGCGGTCGGCAAAAAGGGAGGAGAGTCGGGCGACTACGACGACTGGAGCGTGCCGGATCTGCGCAGGCGCGCCAAGGAACTGGGACTCAGCGGCTACTCGGGCAAGAGGAAATCAGAGCTCATCACGGCGTTGAGAGGCCACTAGGCAGCGGCAAGGCCGGACGCCGCCCGCACCCGACGTCGAGCCGTCAGTATCCCTGAATTCCGGGTCCATGTCTGGTCGAGTGCGGCCCGTCACCCTGAGAAATTCCTGCGCGCCAATATCATGTTGGCATGGCAAGCGACGACGACACGAGCGATGGAGACGTCGCCGGAGCGCCGTACGTGCCGCCGGGCCTTCGGAGGTCCACATTCACGCCTCCGACCGAGAGCGCTCCGACGCAGCCTGGCCCGAACGACAGCCCTCCCGAGGCGCGGGATTACGACGACGACGACCTCGCGGATGCCCTCGCTGAGGAGGTCGTGCGACTCGGCTATTCCGGGCCGATCCAGATAGTCGGTCGAGATCAACCCGAGAACCGGATTCCACCTTCCGAGCTGCCGACGCCATCCGCGCCCCCCATGGCGCTTTCCGTCGATGAGCCCGCCGCTGTCTCCGCCGATGAGCCTGCCGCTTCCATTCCCGGCGTGAATGACGCCACGAGTTTCCCCGCTGCACCGGAGCGCAGGTCGCTGCCCGACGACGAACTCGTGCGGGTGCTGAGCGAAGAGTCGCTCGAGCCCGACGGCATCTCGAGTGTCTTCGAGAAGTTCCAGGAGCATCTGCGGCTGCGAGAGCAGGAAGTGCG
Source organism: Microbacteriaceae bacterium (assembly GCA_025464815.1). Lineage (GTDB taxonomy): Bacteria > Actinomycetota > Actinomycetes > Actinomycetales > Microbacteriaceae > Lacisediminihabitans. Next base: position 7,188 of record JAODMW010000020.1, read on the forward strand.
CGAATACCGGGACTGGGAAGGCACGATGCAGGCGATCGGAACGCCGGAAGCGCTCAAGTCCATCGAAGAGGTGAAGACCGGTTTCATCGAGGTCATTCCCCAGGTCACCCCGACGGCTCCGACGTCGACAGTGCTTCCGTCGCCGTCCCCTCTTTTCGAAACGCCCCGGGGCGAGCCGGTCGTGGAGGAGCCAGACGTAGTCGAGGAGTCTCCTGCAGAGGAGCCACCGCCGAGCACATCATCGCCGCTATCGACGATGCCCGCTGGTCACTCCCGCTTCGCACCCCCGACCCCCGGAGCCACCGATTTCGATTCGTTGCTGGCCGGCAGGACCGACGAGCAGGCGTCGCCCGGAGGAGATGTCGAGCCTCTGCCATCGGACAGTGCTTCGGAACTCGAGATCGCGGGCGATGCGCCAGGTCGACAGCCGATCTTCGGTCTCGAAGGCAGCGGCACCGAGCCGACACCGCTCGAGCAGCGCGTCGGGCGCTCGACGCGACTGTTCTGGCTCTGGTTCGCGACCAACTCATCCGTGCTCAGCGTCGCGTTCGGCGGTGCGTTGTTCTCCCTCGGGATGAGCCTGCGCCAGACGATCGTCTCGGTGTTCCTCGGCGTCGCGATCTCCTTCCTTCCGCTCGGTCTCGGCACACTCGGCGGCAAATGGAGCGGGCAGCCGACGATGGTGATTTCGCGCGCCACCTTCGGTCTCGTCGGCAACGTCGTACCCGCCATCCTGGCCGTGGTCGTGCGCCTCTTCTGGGGAGCAGTGCTTCTCTGGATGATCGCCGCATCGACCGCGAGGATCCTCACCGATTCGAAACTGGGCGGCCCGTTCACCGAAATGCAGCTCACCATTCTCGCGATGGCGGTCGGATTCGTGATCGCCCTGGTCGTGGCATTCCTGGGCTATAGCCTGTTCGCCCGTATCCAGTTGATTCTGACGATCGTCTCGAGCATCCTGTTGGTCGGCGTCGTCGCCCTCACCTGGTCATCGGTCAGCATTTCGAATGCGCTCACCGTCGGCGACGGCCCCTGGATTCTCGTGGTCACCGGAGTGGTGCTGGTCTTCAGCTTCATCGGGCTCGCCTGGGCGACCAGTAGCGCCGACCTCGCCCGCTACCAGCGACCGGGCACGTCGGGGGCAACGTCCATGCTCTTCGCGTCGTTCGGCGCGACGCTTCCGGCATTCCTCCTCATCGCGTATGGATCCCTCCTTGCGGCGTCGGATCCGGCCACCGCACGGGGGCTCGTCACCAGTCCGCTCGACACCATCGGGCACATGCTGCCGGGGTGGTACGCGGTACCGCTCATCGCGGCGGTGGTGCTGAGCCTGCTGTCGGGCGTCATCCTGAGCATCTACTCGGGAGGGTTCGCGATCCAGTCGGCGGGCCTGCGAGTTCGACGATCCTGGGCGACTGTGCTCGTTGGCGCGGTCCTGTTCGCGGCGGCACTCACGATGACCCTCACACTGAACGATGTCGTCCCGGTCTTCCGGGATTTCGCGACGACCCTCGCCGTGCCGATCGCCGCGTGGGCCGGTATCTTCGCGGCCGAGATGATGGTCCGCCGCCGGCGGTTCGACTCGGACTCGCTGCTCAGGCGGGGCGGGGCGTATCCCACGGTGAACTGGGTCAATCTGGTGATGCTGATCGTCGCATCCGTGATCGGGCTCGGTCTCACCACGGCGACCGTCGGCGGGCTCGGATGGGAGGGCTATCTCTTCACGGCCTTCGGCATTCCGCTGAAGGGCGAGTTCGCCGGCACCGACCTCGGTGTGCTCGTCGCGCTTCTGCTCGGTCTGCTCACGCCCCTGGTCGCGGGCATCCCGACGATTCGTCAGCAGGAGCTCGTGCGCGCCTGATCGACGGGCTCGCCCATCGCTCGGAAAGTAGACTGGGCACCATGCCATACACCGTCGCCGACGTCTGCGCCGTCGTCGAACGACTCTGGCCGATTTCGGGTGCGGAGAGTTGGGATGCCTCCGGACTCCTTTCGGGCGATCCGTCGGCCGCCGTCGGCTCCATGCACCTCGCGGTCGACGCGACCATCGATGTAGCGGATGAGGCGGCGGCGGCGAATGCGGACCTCCTGCTCGTGCACCACCCGCTCCTGCTCCGCGGCGTCACGAGCGTGGCAGAGGACCGTTACAAGGGTGCTGTGCTAGCTCGCCTCATCCGCGGTGGTTGCGCGCTCCTCGCGGCTCACACGAACGCGGATGTCGTGGAGACCGGTACCTCGGCCGTGCTCGCCAGCCGCCTCGGCCTCGTGGACACGCGTCCCATCGCCCCGGGTGAAACGCCCACGCGTGGAATCGGCCGCGTCGGCCGCCTCGGCGAACCGACGACGCTGGGCCGCCTGGCACGCCTGCTCGGCGAGATTCTGCCGGCGACGGCCAGCGGCATCCGGGTTTCGGGCGAGTACGACCGGCCCGTCGAAACGGTGGCGCTCTGCGCGGGTGCCGGTGACTCGCTGCTCACTGACCCTGCGGTCCTGGCCGCGGACGTCTACGTGACGTCCGATCTGCGCCATCACCCGGCTTCCGAGTCCCGCGAGAACGCTCGCGTCGCCGGTGGCCCCGCCCTCATCGATGTCTCGCACTGGGCGAGCGAATGGCTGTGGCTCGACACGGCCGCCGAGGAATTGCGGATCGCGCTGCCCGGCATCAGCGTCACCGTGAGCGATGTGCGTACCGATCCATGGGATTTCACGATTGTCCAATAACAAGCGAGCGAGGGCCTAATGCCACTGAAAGCCAGCCCGGACGACCAGGCGCACCTCCTGGAACTCCAGGCCATCGACACCCGTTTGCAGCAGCTCGATCACAGGGCGAAGACCCTTCCCGAGGAAGCCGCACTCGCCGGGCTGTCGAGCGAAGCCGATGGGCTGCGCGTCGAACTCCTGAGTGCCACGGGCGCCGTCGAAGACGCGCAGCTCGAGCTGTCACGCGTTGAAGGCGACGTCTCGGTCGTCGAGGCTCGCATCAGGCGGGACACCGATCGGCTGCAGGCCTCATCATCGGTCAAGGATGTAGCGGGGCTCGAAAGCGAACTCGCGGGCCTGCGTAAACGCCAGCTCGACCTCGAGGAGATCGAACTCACCGTCATGGAGCGTCTCGAGGGGCTTGAAGCCGCGGCTGCCGGCCTCCGCGCGAAGAATGACGAGCTGCAGGCGACGATGACGGATGTCACAGCCGAGCGCGACGCTGCACTCGGTGCCCTCATGAGCGAGCGAGGTCACTCTGTCGCGAATCGATCCACCATCGCGAGCAAGCTTCCCGAAGATCTGCTCGCTCTCTACGAACGCCAGCGTCAGCGCTACGGAACGGGAGCTTCCCTCCTGCGCGGTGGCGTCTCGAGCGCGAGCGGTGTGAAGCTCAACGAGAGCGACATGGCTTCCATTCGTGCCGCTTCTCCCGATGATGTCGTGCTCTGCCCGGACAGCAACGCCATCCTCGTGCGCACGTCGGAATCGGGTCTCTAGGCCGCCAGGGCGGCCCGGAATCCCGCAGTCGCACGCATCGAGCCGTCTGAGCCGACGGTGAGGACATCGATGGGCCAACGCTCGGTCGCGTCGTCGAGAGCGGTTCGACCGCCCGACACGATTGCCGTCGCGAGCACATCCGCCGTGATGATGTCGTCGGCGACCACGGTCACCTGCCGGAATGGCGAGTTCGTGCGGCTGCCGTCCCGCCAGATGTGATCGCCGCGCTCGGTGCTGCCGGAGGTGGCGACAGCACGGCGTTCGCCCTGGAGAACGATCGAGCAGAGCAATGTGCCCCTGTCCTCTGGATCGACGATCCCGAGCGTCCAGGGCCTGCCGTCCGATTGGATTCCCCGGCAGAGAAGATCCCCTCCCACGTTGATGCACCAGTCGCTCGATCCTGAGGCATCGAGCAATCCTCCGGCGCGCTCGATCGCGGCGGCTTTGACGATTCCGTCGAGGTCGACGACCCCGTCCGGACGATGCGGTGTGAAGGCTCCGTTCGTCGCGTTTCGCCAGGACAGCGATTCCTCGTAGACGCCACGGAGTTGCGCGCTGGATTCCGTGAGCGGCAGACGCCCCGCTGCAATTCGACTCAGTTCCGAATCCGGGCGGTACAGGCTGAATACGTTCTCGATGTCCTCGAACGTGGTTTCGATCCCCGCGAGCACCTCGGCCGTTCCGGGCTGTGCGATCAGATCGATCGTCGCCATCGTGCCCATCGTGGCAAAGACATGTCGCATGCCGCTTAGAACCCGGCCTGGTCGAGAGCCGACTGGACGGAGCTGAGGTACCCATCGGTCGTGTAGGTCGCACCGCTGACGTTCGAGACCTTGGCTGACTGGGACTTCAACACCTCGTCCCGCAGGATAGGAGCCGCGTATCGGCTGATCTGCACGGACCGGCCGCCGTCATTCGTGAGCTGCAGCGCGACGACATCCGTGATCTTGCCGCCGCTGACGACGACCTTGACCTGCACGTTGCCGAAGTCGGTGTTTTCGCTTGTACCGGTGTAGTTGCCATCCTTCGGGCCAGCGGCTGTGGTCGCCGCGGGGGGTGCCGCACTGGCTGTAGGTGAGCTGCTCGGTGTCGGCGAGCCGCTCGTCGTGGACGAACCGCTCGTCGTGCCGGAACTGCCCGATGAACTCGGCGTGCCTGAGGCAGTGGCTGTCGTGTTGTGTGCAGCCGCGGCTGTGCCGAACTGCCAGCCGATCACCACGATCCCCACGGAGGCGAATATTCCCGTCAGTGCAGCGCGAGTCTTCACCAGTCGAACCTCTCCGTGTGCAGTTGGTGTGCGGGGATGCCCATGGCTTTCGCATCCGACTCGACCAGGTCGAGCCAGGCGGATGGGCCGCAGATGTAGAGGTCGGACTCTGCCAGTCTCGGGAAGATGCTGCGCATGGTCACTCCGCGCGTGGCGTCGGTTTGCGGCATCCATCCCGGACCGCGTCGTGCCCGACGACCGAGCATCGTGTAGACGGTCGCGCCCTTCTGCTGCGCGAGCTGAAGGATCTCGTTCCAGAGATAGGTCTCCTTCTCGTCCGACGCGCGGAGCACGATCGTCGCCTCGCCCGGAGCGAGGTCCGATTGTTCGAGGAGTGCGCGCACAGGGGTGATTCCGATCCCGGCAACGATGATTGCCAGGCGCGGCGCCGTCCTGGCCGCCTCGGTGAATAGACCGTACGGTCCTTCCAGGGAGATACGGGTTCCGGCAGGCAGGTCGCTGATCCTATTGGTCCCGCTGCCGAGGTCCCGCACGGTGATCCTGGCCGCGGCGTTCGTCGGCATCGAGGAGAGCGAGATCGGATGCGAATGCCACCAGGTGCGACCCGTCCAGAACCTCCAGATGAAGAACTGGCCGCCGGACGAGCCCAGCTCCTGAAGATTTCTGCCGCGCATGTGGATGGATACGACGCCCGGTGAGACGTGCTCTACTCGCTCCACGCGCAGGCCGTGACGGAGACTCGACACAGTCGGCTCCAGGAATCGGTAGGTGAGGATCGAGCCGAACGCGAGAACGTACAGCGAGATCCAGTAGGCCCGCTCCAGCGAGCCCTGTGCCAGGATCGCACCGACGCTCAACTGGTGTGGCACGGCGAAGAGCACCGCGACGTAACTCAGGAGGTGCACCAGATGCCAGCCTTCATAGCTGAATCGGCGCCGCACCGCCACGAGCGATGTGATCACGACCACGACGAGCAGCCCGAGCCCGATAAAGGCGAGCGGCATGTCGGGGATGGCCAGCATGCTGCCGATCTCGGCTATCGGGTTGATCCCGGCCGAGATGCCATAGCCGATGAGGAGGAGTGCCGCGTGTGAGAGCAAGAGGTAGAGAGCCGGCTTCCCCAGGGATCGGTGGACGGCTATCGCGCGGTCGTGGCCGATAGTGCGGTCGAGGATGGGGATCCGCGCGGCTAGAACGAGCATCACCAGGATGAAGTCGGTGCCGACGAGCCCGACGATGATGCCGAGCGCGGTCACGAATCCGCCGACGCTCGCGTATTGGGGGAGGGTCCCGGCGGCGAGGAAAAGGGCGATCGCCGCCGCGCCCGAAGCCCACAGCAGACCGACGAGCAGATCGGACAGGAAGGCGCGGCGGCGATAGTTGCGGCGACGGTTTCGCACCGCGGCAGCGCGGCGCGCGGGGGCGGCCACCTGGGCCGGCCGCGTTGGACGCGTCTGGAGCGACATGGGTTCCCGCCTGCGCTGAATCACCGCCGTATCTCGGCGACATAATCAGCATCCAGCCAGAAGCTATGCACGCACCGTGAAGCGCGCACCCAGCTGGTGTGAATACTCACATCTGGGGGAGGGTCACTGTCGCGACCAGACCCGGCTTGCCGTTGGCGAGATCGACCACGCCGCCCGCATCGTTCGCGATGGCCGCGACGAGGGCCAGCCCCAGGCCGCTGCCGCCCGTGCTCGAGGTACGAGAGTCGTCCGGGCGCGAGAATCGATCGAAGGCATGCGGGATGAAGCTCTCCGGCATGCCGGGACCGTCGTCTCGCACCGTCAGGGAGAGATTCGTGCCGTCCTGTGTGAGGGTCACGAACACGGTTCCGCCTTCGTCCACGGCGGACATCGAATTCGTGAGCAGATTGTCGACGAGCCGCGAGAATCCATCCGTTCCGATCGCGAACCGTGCGAGATCGTCACGCGACTCCACGGTGAACCCGACCTCGATCTCCCGAGCCAACCCCAGCATCCGTGCCCGATCCACGCTTGCCATGAGCTCCGTGACCAACTGCTCGAAGCTGGACGGCTTCGGTCGCGCATCCTTGGATTCGAGTCGAGAAAGTTCGAGGAGGTTGGTCGCGAGCGAGGACAGCCGGTCGACGGATACCTCCGCCGCGACGATCTGTGCGCCGAGGGCCTCAGCATCCCCGAAGTTGTCGTGCGCGAGTTCGAGCTGGGTCCGGAGCACAGAAAGGGGAGTGCGCAACTCATGCGCAGCATCCGAGACCATTTGCTTCTCGCGGTCGGCAGACCGCCGGATGCGGTCGAGCAATGCGTTGAGCGTCGTCGCGAGCTGGGCGATTTCGTCCCGCGCCGGTCCGACGGGCAGGCCGCCTTCATGCGGATCGTCGCCGAGTGCCTCCGCCCGGCGTCGCATCTGCTCGACGGGTCGTAGGGCTGCCGACGCGAGCAGCCACGACGCGAGCCCGAACGCGGCCAGGAGTACGACGGCGCCCACCATGAGCGTGGTGTCGAGCACGCTCAGCACGAGGTCGCTCGATGCTTCGCTGCGCGCCGCCCAGAGCGACCATTCGCCTTCGGCGGTCTTCACAACGCGTCCGACCACGACGAATCCGCCGTTGTCGACTCTCCCCGTGAACTGTTCATCGGCCCCGCCACGATGGTCGAGTTGCTCGTGGATCGCATGGGGCATCGTGTCGACCTGCACCGTACCGCTCGGGCTTCGCACATAGAGCATCACGCCGGTCCCCGGGTCGTCCAGCGTGCTCGACGGCTTCGTGACCAGCTCGTTGATGAACGTCGTCAGGTCGCCTTTCGCGAGTGTCGAATCGGCGTTCGAAAGGATGGCCGCGACCTGACCGCGCACAGCCACCAACGCGATGACGAAAATCACGGCGGCGACGAACACGCTGCCGGCGGTGATCCGCGTCCTGATGGTGAGCCTGGAGAGCATCCTCAGGTTTCCGCATCTTCCGTCAGGGAGTATCCGATGCCCCTGACCGTCCCGACGGTGAAGCGCGCGTCGATCGGCTCGAGTTTCTTGCGCAGATAGCGCACGTACTGGTCGACGATGGTGGGGTCGATGTGATGTGTCGTACCCCAGACCTCGGCCAGGATGTCGGAGCGGCTCAGCACCGCACCGCGATGCGAAGCCAGCATCCTCAACAACGAGAACTCCTTTGTGCTGAGCGGGACGGTCTTACCGTCGACCGTCGCGCGCACGGTCGCGGTATCGAGCAGCATGGTGCCGACCTTCAAGACGGGCTTCGCCGCCGTGGCATCCCGGCGAACGAGTGCCCGGATCCGCGCGCTCAGCTCGACGAACGCGAACGGCTTGGTGAGGTAGTCGTCGGCACCTGAATCGAGGCCGAACACCCTGTCTTCTACGGCGTCGCGTGCGGTGAGCAGGAGTATCGGCAGCGTGCTGCCGTGATTCCTCAGGTGTCGGCAGATTTCGAATCCGGTCATCTCGGGCAGCATCACGTCGATCGCCGCTGCGGCGAAATCGTCATTCGCGGCGGCGATCAGCGCGTCGACGCCGTTTCCCACCACGGTGATTTCGTAACCTTCGTCCCGGAGCCCGCGTTCGACCAGGGCAGCCATCGCCGCATCGTCTTCGACGAGCAGGATCTTGGTCACGAGCGACAGACTACGCGGCGTCCATCGACGTTTACCGTAGGCTGTGATGCTGAATGGGTCGGCAAGACGGTCGCGTTACTCCTTCGGGGGTACCGAGGAACGTCCGGGCTCCACAGAGCAGGACGGTGGGTAACACCCACCCGGGGTAACCCGCGAGAAAGTGCAACAGAAAGCAGACCGCCACGGCTGCGTCGATTTATCGGCGAAGTCCGGGGTAAGGGTGAAACGGTGGTGTAAGAGACCACCAGCGGCCCGCGTGAGCGGGTCGGCTAGGTAAACCTCGTCCGGAGCAAGGTCATACAGGGAGCGTTACGGGTTGCTCGCCCAGTTCCCGGGTAGACCGCTAGAGGTGTGCGGCAACGTACATCGTAGATAGATGGCCGTCGATGGTACGCGAGTACCGGAACAGAACCCGGCGTATTAGCCGGCCCATTCGCCTCTCCTCGGCGATCCCCTTCCTGCGACCTGGATGCCGGTTGCTTCGCAGGGGACCGTGTGGCAGCCTCGAAGTGATCTCGTCGCCGCGGCGACGACGGGCGACAGGGACGGAGCACGGCATGGGACTCATCCACATCGACCTGTTCACCACGCTCGACGGCGTCGCGCAGGCGCCCGGCGGGCCGGACGAGGACACCGACAGTGGGTTCGCGTTTGGTGGCTGGCAGGCGCCTCTCATCGACGAGGTCGTCGGCGAGCAGATCGACTCTGGGATGGCGGGGATGGACGCGTTGCTGCTCGGGCGCCGGACCTACGACATCTTCGCCGCGTACTGGCCGCACGCGGGTGGGAACATCGCACGGCTGTTCAACCGCCTCCCGAAATACGTGGCGTCGCGCCAGGCGCTGAATCTCGAGTGGGCCAACTCCACGCTGCTCGGGCCGGATGTCGCCGATGCCGTCCGTGAGCTGCGCGACCGGCACGCCGACATCCACGTCATCGGCAGCCTCGACTTCGTGCAGACCCTGTTCGCCGAGCGGCTCTTCGATCGGCTCAACCTCTGGGTGTACCCGATCCTCCTCGGCAGTGGAAAGAAGGTCTTCGCCGACGGGGTGGTTCCGACGAACCTCAGACTCATCGAGCCGG
>JAODMW010000028.1 GCA_025464815.1 Microbacteriaceae bacterium
TCACCCGTTCGCCACTGATCCAGAGGAGCAAGCTCCTCTTTCACCGTTCGACTTGCATGTGTTAAGCACGCCGCCAGCGTTCATCCTGAGCCAGGATCAAACTCTCCGTAAATGTTTGATTGCACGAACGACGCAAGCGTCGAACGGCACATCTAGTGTGTCGAGCCGCCGGAATGGGCGGACAAGACACAAGTTTGAAACGGACCGAACAAATCACGACTGCCTTGCTTTGTTGTTTAATGTTTTTCCAAAGGAATCTCCTCTGCGTGACCATTAGAAATGGCTCCTACAGACGAGGTTTTTGGCATTTGACATTGTGCACGCTGTTGAGTTCTCAAGGATCGGACGCTCCTGGTGCTTCGTCTCGCGACTCGACTGCCAGGGCAACTTCTCTAGTTTTGTCACCCTCGCTCTCGCGCAGGGCAACTTGTCTAACTTACCACCTTCGCAGCTTCTGTCAAATCGATCGAAGCGACTTGAAAAGCGCGCGACACATCGTTTTGACAGACTCACGAGGTGGGTTATTCATCCTAAGATCTGAAGACAGTTTCCTACAAGAGGTGCGCTGCTATTTGACTTTGCCAGCTATTTCTAACTGAGGATGTCTGTCCCTCTTGAGGCCGGAAGCTCTGCGGCTTTTCGAACCTTTGGGGTGACAAGTAAGAAGATTACGGGTCCGGTTCGGGTCGCGCAAATTACGGGCGATCCCGGGCGTGTCGCGGGGTCGGCCGCGTCCTCCGCTTCGCTTCGGCCGCGCTCCGGCGCCCGCCCGATTGGCACGTCTCCGGCACGCGGGTGCATGCATCGCGGGCTCTCCTGGCGGACCTCACCCATGCGAGAACCCGAGATGTGCCTACTCGACGAAGATGCCGGCGAGGGTCTTCTTGCCGCGGCGGAGCACGGCCATGCCGCCGGGAAGCGTGCTACTCGCGAGGGTGAGCGCGGCATCCTCGACCTTGACGTTGTTGAGGTAGACACCGCCCTGCTCGAGCGCACGTCTCGACTCCCCCAGACTCGACGCGAGACCGGTGTCGACGAGCAACTGCACCACGAGCGTGTTCGCGGTCGTCGTCGTGTTCGGCAACTCACGCAGGGCGGCCTCCAGGGTGCCGCTGTCGAGTTCGGCGAGATCACCGTGGCCGAACAGTGCACCGGCCGCCGCTATCGCCGCCTGGGTCGCTTCATGCCCGTGCACGAGCGTCGTGACCTCGAGCGCGAGGGCACGCTGCGCTTCGCGCTTGAACGGCTCGGTGGCGACCGCGCCGGCGAGCCTCTCGATCTCCGCTCTCGGCAGGAAGGTGAAGATCTTGATCCGCTCGATCACGTCGTCGTCATCGGTGTTGAGCCAGAACTGGTAGAAGGCGTAAGGGCTCGTGAGCGAGGGATCCAGCCAGACCGCATTGCCCTCGCTCTTGCCGAACTTTGTGCCGTCGGAGTTGGTGATCAGCGGGGTGCCGATCGCGTGGGCGCTCACTCCCTCGGCCTTGCGGATCAGATCGGTGCCGCTGGTGAGATTGCCCCACTGGTCGCTGCCCCCGGTTTGAAGCACACAGCCGTAGCTGCGGAAGAGTTCGAGAAAATCCATACCCTGCAGGATCTGGTAGCTGAACTCGGTGTAGCTGATACCGGCCTCGCTGTTGAGACGTGCGCTCACGGCATCCTTCTTCAACATGGTGCCGACGCGGAAATGCTTGCCGATATCGCGAAGAAAGTCGATGGCGCTGAGCGGTGCCGTCCAATCGAGGTTGTTGACCAGCCGCGCGGCGTTGTCACCCTCGAAGCTCAGGAACCGGGAGACCTGTCCCTCAAGGTAACCGACCCACTCATTCACGATCTCGGGCGAGTTGAGAGTGCGCTCGGCGGTCGGCTTGGGGTCGCCGATCAGTCCGGTGGATCCGCCGACCAGGCCGAGGGGCTTGTGACCGGCGAGCTGGAGGCGTCGCATCGTGAGCAACTGCACGAGGTTACCGAGGTGCAGGCTCGGCGCCGTCGGGTCGAAGCCGCAGTAGTAGGTGATCGGCTCCCCCGCGAGAACCGATTTGAGCTCGGTCTCATCGGTCGAGACGTGGACGAGGCCACGCCAGACGATCTCATCCCAGACGTCGTCGAACGAATCGTCGTTGCGCTGGGCGGACAGGGCTTCGGATGCTGGCACCGGCCAAGAATACCAGCGCGGCCTAGTCGCTCCTGGTCCTGACCGGGGCGCTGTCGAGTGGACGCGGCGGGTAGACCCAGGCCACGAGCACGACGGAGATGATCATGAGCAGGAACCAGGAGACGAGCTTGGTGATGGACACGAGCTCCCAGCCGTCCAGCTGGTTCGGGTAGGTCCAGGCATTCGACCAGGTCGCGAGATTCTCGGCGACCCAGATGAACAGGGCGACGAGCAGGAAGGCGACGACCAGCGGCATCCGCGGTCGCACCCGGAAAACCCGGAAATGCATGACGCAACGGCCGAAGACGATGACGACCGCGAGGAGCAGCACCCAGCGGAAGTCCCAGATGTAGTGATGTGTGAAGAAGTTGAGATAGATGAGCGCGGCGAGGATCGCCGTGATCCACCGACGCGGGTAGAGGTCGAAGCGAAGGTCGAACAGCCGATACACCCTCACCATGTACGAACCCACAGCCGCGTACATGAAGCCGCTATAGAGAGGAACGTTGAAAAGATGCAGGATGCCAGGGCCCTGATAGATCCACGAGCCGACACTCGTCTTGAAGAGCTCCATTCCCGTTCCGACGACATGGAACAGGATGACGACCCGCAGCTCCCTGAGCGTCTCCAGGCGAAAAACCACCATCAGCACCTGGATGACGACGGCGGCGATCGTGATGAAGTCGTTTCGGGCGAGAAACGCGTGATCCGGGTACCAGAGCCTGGTCGTGAACAACACGGCAAGCATCGCGGCGCCGAAGACGCAGGCCCAGGCTTGCTTGAGCGCGAACACGATGAGCTCGACGATGCCCTTCCACAGCCGGCTCTCCGGGGGGGGCGCGAGAAGACGATGGGCACGATCGTCGATGAACCTCTCGAGCGGGGTGAAGCCTCCCTCCCCCGTCGGTTTGTTCACGCGGCCAAGGCTAGCTTCCCCGCAGAGCGATCATGAGCATCCCGGGCACCCACCCGAGTGGAAATTCAGGACTTTGGTACGGCCTCAGGCCTGCGAGGCCCGGCAGGACGTGCGCGATGTACTCGTCGCCCTACCGTTTTCCTGAATTTCCGAAGGGGCGAACTGGCGTTGCGGATCGGCTGCCCCGGAGTTCACGCGCGCTTCTTCGGAGCGTGCGCCTTGTATGGCGAGACCGTCGGATCACCGGGGATCCAGAATCGCCACGGGTAGGCATCCGTGCCGCCGTCGCCCGACACTCCCGTTCTCACGCCGGCGTCGAAATCCGGGGGTATGTCCTCCAGCGTGAGTTCGAACGGGAGCGCGGCCAGATCCGCGCCTCCGTCTCCGAGGGTGATGCCGAGTGCGACGACGAAACGGGCGGGACCACGCGCCAGGTCGGCGTCGGTCTTCGACGTCAGTCGGCGAGAACGGGCCAGATCGATCCCCTCGACGACCTCGCCCGCCCTGAGCAGGACTGCGGATGCGGTTCCGGGCGGCGAACACACGACGTTCGCGCAGACGTGCATGCCGTACGTGAAGTACGTGTAGAGAAAGCCCGGCTCCCCGAACATGATCGAGTTTCTCTTCGTCTGCCCGCGAAAGGCGTGGGAGCCCGGATCGAGGGCGCCGAGATAGGCCTCGACCTCCGTGATGCGGACGGAGACCGCGCCATCGCTCGAGTGCTTCGTGAGGATCGCCCCGAGCAATCGCGGCGCGACCTCGATCGCGGGTCGCTCGAAGGCCGTGCGGTCGAACACTAGAAGAGGCTCGAACCGCTCACGAAGAAGATGATCGCTGCCGCGATCGCCATGGCGGCGACGATACCGAAGATGCACCACATCACGATCTTCTGCGCACGCGTCTGTTCCGGGCGTTTGGGACGGTTGTCTTTGCTCAGGGTCACTTCTGCGTCTCCTCGAGTTCTCTGATGCGCCGGGTGAGTGCCGACAGCTGTTCCGCAACACGAACCGGGGCCGTTCCTCCGGCCCCCGTTCGGCTCGCGATCGAGCCGGCGACGGTGAGCACCCCACGGACCTCAGGGGTCAGGTGGGGCGAGATCGCGGCGAGTTCGGCATCCGTCGGTTGGTCGAGTTCGAGGCCGCGCTGCTCGCAGAAGCTCACGAGGGCACCGCTGATCTCGTGGGCCTCACGGAAGGGGACCTTCTGGGTGACCAGCCACTCCGCGACATCGGTCGCCAGGGAAAAGCCCTGCGGCGCGAGCTCGGCCATGCGCTCGGTGTGGAACCTCAGCGAAGCGATCATGCCCGTGAACGCGGGCAGCAACACCTCGAGAGTCACGACGGAGTCGAAGACGGGTTCCTTGTCCTCCTGCAGGTCGCGATTGTAGGCGAGCGGCAGTCCCTTGAGAGTCGCGAGCAGTCCCGTGAGATTGCCGATGAGCCGGCCGGACTTGCCACGGGCGAGCTCGGCGATGTCGGGGTTCTTCTTCTGCGGCATGATCGACGAACCGGTCGAAAAGGAATCGTGCAGCGTGACGAAGCCGAACTCGCGGGTGTTCCAGATGATGACGTCTTCGGCGAAACGCGAGAGGTCGATGCCGATCAGCGAGGCGATGAAGGCGAACTCGGCGACGAGATCGCGGCTCGCCGTGGCATCCATCGAGTTCTCGGTCGGACCGGCGAAACCGAGCTCCTCGGCGACGAGCTGACCGTCGAGGTTCAGCGAGGAACCCGCAAGGGCACCGGCACCATAGGGCGAGAAGTTGGCGCGCGCCGCCCAGTCCCGCAACCGTTCGAGATCGCGCACGAGCGGCCATGCGTGCGCAAGCAGATGGTGGGCCAGCAACACCGGCTGAGCGTGCTGCATGTGCGTGCGGCCCGGCATCGCGGCATCCGGATACGCCTCCGCCTGGGCTGCGATCGCGTCGATCAACTGGATCACGAGGTGCGAGATGGAGCGCCCGCGGTCGAGCAGGTAGAGGCGGATGAGCGTGGCGATCTGGTCGTTGCGGCTGCGGCCCGCGCGCAGCTTGCCGCCCAGCTCCGAGCCGGCGATGTCGATGAGGCCACGTTCGAGAGCGCCGTGCACGTCTTCATCGCTCTCGCGTTCGACGAAACTGCCGTCCTCGAACGCGGCGAGGAGCGTATCCAGGGCGTCGAGCATCCTGCTGAGCTCGTCGGCACTGAGGTAGCCCGCCGCCGCGAGAGCCGCCGCGTGCGCCTTCGACCCCGCGATGTCGTACGGCGCGAGCTGCCAGTCGAACTGTGTCGACTTGCTCAGGCGCGAGAGTTCCGGGGACGGACCGCTCGAAAAGCGACCGCCCCACAGGGCTCCCTCGGTGGTCTCGCCGACCGAATCCGTATCGTCAGTGCTTGTCACGCTTGGCCATTCCCCTGTGAGATCCCGACAGGCTCAATCCGCGGATGAGAGTTCGCGCCGCGCCGAGATCTTGCTCGGCAGCGACCAGATCTCGATGAAGCCCTTGGACAGCGACTGGTCGAAGGTGTCGCCGGTGTCATAGGTGGCAAGGTTGAAATCGTAGAGGCTCTGCTCACTCCTCTGGCCGGTAACCGTCGCACGGCCACCCTGGAGTGCGAGGCGGATGTCGCCGCTCACGTACTTCTGGGTGTCGTCGATGAACACGTCGAGTGACCGCTTGAGGCTCGAGTACCAGAGTCCGTCGTAAACGAGGTTGGACCATTCGGCTTCCACCCCGCGCTTGTAACGATTGAGGTCACGCTCGAGGGTGAGGCTTTCGAGCGCCTCGTGTGCGGCGATGAGTGCCATCGCGGCGGGCGCCTCGTAGACCTCGCGGCTCTTGATGCCGACGAGGCGGTCCTCGACGACGTCGATACGGCCGACGCCATGCTTGCCTGCGACTGCGTTGAGCTCCTCGATGATCGCGAGAGGGCTGTAGGAGACACCGTCGATGGCCACCGGGACGCCCCGCTCGAACGTGATCGTGATCTCGTCGGCCTCGCGCTCGATGTTCGGGTCCTGGGTGTACTCGTAGAGGTCCTCGATGGGAGCATTCCACGGGTCCTCGAGGAAGCCGGTCTCGACCGCGCGACCCCAGACGTTCTTGTCGATCGAGTACGGATTCGCCGCACTCTGGCGGATCGGCAGATTGTGCTCGTTGGCGTAGACGATGGCCTTGTCGCGAGTGAGGGCGAGATCCCGCACCGGCGCGATGCTCTTCAGCTCGGGCGCGAGGGCGGCCACGGCAGCCTCGAACCGCACCTGGTCATTACCCTTGCCGGTGCATCCATGAGCCACGCTGTCGGCGCCGAGCTGTTTGGCGACGATTGCGAGGTGCTTGGCGATCACCGGACGGCTGAGCGCGGAGACCAGCGGATAGCGCTTCTGGTAGAGGGCGTTGGCTTTGAGAGCCGGCATGAGGAAATCGTCGGCGAATTCGTCCTTCGCATCGACCACGATCGCCTCGACGGCGCCGCAGTCGAGGGCGCGCTGGCGGATGTCGTCCATGTCTTCGCCACCCTGTCCGACATCGACAGCGAGGGCCACGACCTCTTTACCAGTCGCGTCCTTCAGCCAGCCGATACCCACCGAGGTGTCGAGTCCGCCCGAGTACGCGAGGACAACGCGTTCCGCCATTGATTTGCTCCTTGTGTTCGTTGATCAGTTTATGGGGGGCGGGGTTTCGATACGCTCGCTGGCGCTCGCTACTCAACCCACAGAGAGCAGCCAGACCATGAGCGCCTTCTGTGCGTGCAGCCGGTTCTCGGCCTCGTCCCAGACGACGCTCTGCGGGCCGTCGATCACGTCGGCCGTCACCTCGTAGCCGCGATCCGCCGGAAGGCAGTGCAGGAAGAGGGCATCGGGCTTGGCGAGGCTCATGAGCTCCGAGTCGACCCGATATCGCGCGAGGTCGACCAGGCGCTGCGCCTTCTCCTCTTCCTTTCCCATGGACACCCACGTGTCGGTGACCACGACATCGGCACCGGCGACCGCCTCGATCGGATCGGTGTAGATCGCGATCGATCCCCCCGTCGTCGCGGCGATGGCCTCGGCGTCGGCCACCACCGAGTCCTTCGGCAGGTAGCCCTCAGGACAGGCGATGCGGATGTGCATTCCCGCCGTCGCCCCCGCGAGCAGGTAGGAGTGCACCATGTTGTCCGCTCCGTCGCCCACGAACGTCAAAGTCAGTCCGGCGAGTTCACCGCGGTGCTCGCGGATGGTGAGCAGGTCGGCGAGCAGCTGGCAGGGATGGAAGTCATCCGAAAGGCCGTTGATGACGGGCACCGTCGTGCCGAGTGCCATCTCTTCGAGACCGGACTGGGCGAAGGTGCGCCAGACGATCGCGGCGACCTGGCGCTCGAGAACGCGGGCGGTATCGGCCGCGGTCTCTTTGCCGCCCAGCTGGCTGTTCGCCGTGCTGATGATCAGGGGGGTGCCGCCGAGGTCGGCGATCCCGACGGCGAACGACACGCGTGTGCGCGTCGACGACTTGTCGAAGATCACCGCGACAGTCTGCGGCCCGGCGAGCGGCTTGACGACGAAACGATCCTTCTTGAGTTCGACAGCGAGATCGAGGATCGCGCTCTGCTCCGCCGGGGTCAGGTCGTCGTCGCGCAAAAAGTGTCGGGTCATGAGACGGCCTCCAGTGCTTTCGTGAACAGCTGGCGAAACTCCTCGAGTTCGGCGTCGCCGATGATGAGGGGTGGCGCAATGCGGATGCTCGAGTCGTTCGTCGCGTTGATGATGAGCCCCAACTCCATGGCCCTTGCCGCGATCTCGGCGGCGACGGGCCTGGTGAGGCCGATTCCGACGAGCGCGCCCTGGCCGCGGATCTCGGAGACCAGGGGCGAACCGATGTCGGCGATGATCCCGCGCAACGTCGAGCCGATCCTGGCCGCATTCTCGATGAGGCCGGCGCGCTCGATTTCCCCGAGAACCGCATTGCCCGCGGCCGTGGCGAGCGGGTTTCCGCCGAAAGTGCTGCCGTGCTGGCCCGGCGTGAACAGGTCGGATGCCCAGCCGAAGGTCACGAGCGCCCCGATCGGCACTCCCCCGGCGATGCCCTTCGCGAGCACGAGGGCGTCCGGCACGATGCCGGACTGCTGGAACGCGAACCAGGTTCCCGTGCGTCCGACGCCGGTCTGGATCTCGTCGAGGATCAACAGCACGCCGTGCTTGTGCGTGAGTTCCCGCGCGCTCTCGAGGAATCCGTCCGGCAGGTCGATAACCCCGGCCTCCCCCTTGATCGGCTCTATGAAGATGGCGGCGACGGTGTCGTCGATGGCGGCCTCGAGAGCCTCGATCGTCGTGTCGATGTGTTCGACGCCTGGCAGGAGCGGCTCGAAAGGCTCACGCAGGGCCGGCTTGCCCGTCAGCGACAGCGAGCCCATCGTGCGGCCATGGAAGGAGTTGACGAGCGACAGGATGCGCGTGCGCGACCCGTCCCCCCGATTCAGCCTGGCGAGTTTGATCGCCGCCTCGATGCCCTCGGCACCCGAGTTGCAGAAGAAGACGCGACCACGGTCGCCGGCCCCGGTGATGCGGCGGAGACGCTCGGCCAGCTCGAGCTGCGGCGGGCTCGCAAAATAGTTGGAGACATGTGCGAGGGTCGCGACCTGCTTGCTCACGGCATCCACCAGTACCGGATGCGCGTGGCCGAGCGCGTTGACCGCGATGCCCGCGAGAAAGTCGAGATAACGTTTGCCGTCGACGTCCCAGACGTGGGCGCCCTCGCCGCGGACGAGCATGGCGAGCGGAGCCGCGAGCGAACCCATCATGGCCTCGCCGAAGCGCTGCCGCCAATCCTGTTCAGTAGTCACGACTCCTCTTTCTTCGAAATCACTTCGGTTCCGCTTCCTTCTGCCGTGAACGCCTCGAGAAGGATCGCATGGAGCACCCGGCCGTCGATGATGGCCGCCTGGGAGACCCCACCGTCGACCGCTTCGAGACAGGCCTCCATTTTGGGGATCATCCCCGACTCGAGCGAGGGGATCAGCGCCCTCAAGTCCTCGGCGTCGATTGTCGACACGAGCGAGTCGCGGTTCGGCCAGTCGCGGTAGAGCCCCGCGACATCCGTGAGGATGATGAGCTTCGCCGCGCCGAGCGCCACAGCGAGTGCGGCCGCCGCCGAGTCGGCGTTCACGTTGAGGGTCTGGCCGGGATGGGCGCCATCCGGGGCGATCGAGGACACGACGGGGATCTGGCCCGCATCCACGATGGCGAGCACGGTTGCCGGATCGACCGAGGTCACGTCCCCGACGAGGCCGAGATCGACCTCCTCGCCGTCCACGACCGTGCCGCGGCGCGTTCCGGAGAACAGTCCATCCGTTTCGCCGGAAATGGCCTGGGCCAGGGGGCCGTGCTCGTTGATGAGGGCCGCGATCTCCGGCCCGACCTCGGTGGTCAGCACATCCCGCACCACTTCGAGGGCTTCGGGGCTCGTGACACGCAGTCCACCGCGGAACTCGCTGTGGATGCCGCGCCTCGCGAGTTCTGCCGAAATCTGTGGACCTCCACCGTGCACCACGACGGGGCGAACGCCGACCTGGCGGAGGTAGACCATGTCCTCTGCGAAGGCGCGCTTCAGCTCCTCGTTCACCATGGCGTTGCCGCCGAATTTCACCACGATCGTCCGGCCCTGGTAGCGCCCCAGCCAGGCAAGCGATTCGATCAGGGCTGCGGCTTTCGCCGATGCTTCACTGCTGTGAGCGCCCATCAGCTGGAGTACGCGCTGTTCTCGTGCACGTAGTCGTGCGTGAGGTCGTTGGTCCAGATCGTGGCCGTCGAAGGGCCTGCGTTGAGATCGATCTCGAGGTGGACGGCCCGGCCGCTCAGGTCGACGAGGTCGCGCGGCTGGTCCGGCTCTCCCGCGTGGGCCACCCGCACCCCGTTGATCGTCACGTCGATGTCGTAGGGGTCGAATGCGGCCTTTGTGGTGCCGACCGCCGCGAGGACACGCCCCCAGTTCGGATCGTTGCCGAAAACGGCGGCCTTGAAGAGGTTGTTCCTGGCGACCGCGCGACCGACTTCCACCGCGTCGTCCTCGGTCGCCGCGTGAACGACCTCGATCGTGATGTCGTGGGATGCGCCCTCCGCGTCCTCCTGCAACTGGGTGGCGAGGCGTGAGCAGATTTCGGTGAGTGCCGCCGCGAACTCGCGCTGGTCCGGCGAGATTCCGGATGCCGCGGAGGCAAGCAGTGCGACGGTGTCGTTGGTCGACATGCATCCGTCGGAGTCGAGCCGGTCGAAGGTCACCCTGGTCGCGTCGCGGAGCGCCGCATCGAGCTGCGCCGAGGACAGGTCCGCATCCGTCGTGATCACGACGAGCATGGTGGCGAGGCCCGGCGCGAGCATGCCAGCGCCCTTCGCCATTCCGCCGATCGACCAGCCGCCGCGTTCGACGATCGCCTGTTTCGGGTGCGTATCGGTCGTCATGATCGCGAGCGCGGCATCCAGCCCACCATCCGCGCTGAGGGAGTCGTTCGCGGCGGTGACGCCGCTCGTGACCTTGCCCAGGTCGAGCTGGTCGCCGATGATTCCGGTCGAGCAGATGAGCACGTCGGAGGCCGAGCTGCCGAGCAGGCCGGCGGTGTGCTCTGCCGTCGAATGGGCCACCTGGAATCCCTGGGCGCCGGTGTAGCAGTTGGCTCCGCCGGAATTGAGCACGATCGCACTCACGATTCCGTCGGTCATCACCTGCTGCGACCAGATGACCGGATTGGCTTTTGCCCTGTTGCTGGTGAAGACGGCGGCGGCGGCCTGGCTCGGTCCGCGATTGACGACGAGAGCGACGTCCTTGCCGCCAGAGGTCTTCAGCCCGGAGACGACTCCGGCCGCCTCGAAACCTTTCGGATGCGTGACGCTCACGGTGCCACTCCGTCCACGGGAAGGCCGGTCGTCTCGGGAATCCCCAGGGCGATGTTGGCTGACTGGATGGCCGCTCCGGCAGTGCCCTTGACGAGGTTGTCGAGCGCGGTGATGACGACAACGCGGCCAGCGGACTCATCGATCGCCAGGCCCATGAGCGCGGTGTTCGCTCCGATGGTGTCGCCCGAGCGCGGCATCTGCCCCTCGGGCAGCAGGCTGACGAACGGCTCGTCGGCGTACGCGTTCTCCCAGGCCTCACGCACCGCTGCTGCGCTGGTACCGGGCACGATCCGGGCCGTCGATGTCGCGAGGATGCCGCGGGACATCGGCACGATCACCGGAGTGAAGGAGATGGTGGGGTTCGTCGCGCCCGCACCGCGCAGCGACTGCTGGATCTCGGGGATATGGCGATGCCGGCCGCCGACCGCGTATGGGTTGGCCGAACCAAGGATCTCGCTCGCGAGATTCTGGAGCTTGAGGCTCTTGCCTGCGCCGGATGGCCCGACCGCGAGGACCGCGACGAGATCCTCCTCCTCGACGACACCGGCCGCGATACCAGGGGCCAGCGAAAGGGCGACGGTACTCGCATTGCAGCCCGGGGCGGCAATGCGCTGTTTCCCGACAAGTCTTTCGCGCTGTTTGCCCGTTCCGACCAGGAGCTCGGGCACGCCGTACTCCCAGGCGCCGAAATACTCGCCGCCGTAGAACGCGGCCCAGTCGTCGGGGTTCGTCAGCCGGTGATCCGCACCGCAGTCGACCACGAGCGTTCCGTCGGGCAGTTGCGCAGTGACCTCACCCGACTTGCCGTGCGGCAGTGCGAGGAACACGATGTCGTGCCCAGCGAGGTTCTGCGGTGTCGTATCCGCGAGGGTGAGATGACCGAGCGAGCGGAGGTGCGGCTGCACATCGACGAGCTTCTCGCCGGCATTCTGGAATGCCGTGACGGTCGAAATGGTGAAATCCGGATGGCTGGAAAGCAGCCGAAGCAACTCACCACCGGCGTAGCCGCTTGCACCGGCCACGGCAACGGAATAGGACATAGCTCTTGCCTTTTCTGAGTGGATTGACGAGGGATGATCCGGCGGCGCTATCGTACGAAACTGCTATGCCCGAAGGCAGCGGCTCAGTCGCGAAGCGTCGCCCGGAGTCGCTCGCCGCGCAGGCGGAGCCCGCGACGCACTGGCGTGCGGCGGTCGGCCGATCCTGATTCGCGGTAATTGTCCACGGATCGAGCATAGTAGAACTTCGGGGCGCATCCGCTATTCGCGGACGGTCGCCCCGAAGCGTTTGCCGGCGAGCGCCGCCCCTGCGAGTTTCGCATCGCTGGCCTCCACCGCCGTCAGAGTGCGATCAGCGGCACGGAAACGCAGCGCGAACGTGAGCGACCGACTGCCAGCGGGGATGCCGGAACCTCGATAGTCGTCGACCAGCCTCGCGTCTTCGAGCAACTCGCCGGCTCCCTCGACGACCGCGCCGAGCACATCCCCCGCGGGAATCTCGATCGGCACGACCAGCGAGAGATCCTGGGTTGCCGCCGGGAAGGTCGCGATCGCGGTGGGCGACACCTCTCGTGCCGCCAGCTCGATGAGCAGGCCGAGATCGAGTTCGAGCACGGCGGTGACGCGGGGCAGGTCGTATTCCTCGGCGAGCGCCGGCAGGAGCTCACCGGCGTATCCGATGCTGCGGTCGCCGACGAAGAGCTCGGCGGTCCGACCGGGATGGAGCGCCTGGTGCGACCCCGCGCGAGTCGAGACTGTCGCATGGACCGCGAGCGCGACCTGCCTTGCCGCATCGAGGGCATCCGAGAGTCCTCGCTGTACCGCGACCTGGCCGGGCTGCTTGGGTATCGCGGTTCCCACAAACAGCGCCCCGAGGTGGAGCGGCTGTGGCGGGATGCTGTCGAGCAGCTCGGCCAACTCGCCGTCGCTCGGCCGCACGATGCCGGAGGGCAGCGGGCCGCTGCCGTAGGTGCGGCCGGCCACGGGGCGGAACACCGAGCCGAGTTCGTAGATGCCGAGATCGACGAGTCCGCGCGACAGGTTGCGATGCGCGATGTCCACCAGACCGGGGATGAGCGAGGTGCGGAGGAACGGCGCCTCCCCGTCCAGCGGATTGGCGAGCTTCATCGCCGGAACGGGCCCGGCGGCTGCGGAGCCGAAGGTGTCGTTCGAGGTGCTATCGACGAAGGGATAGGCCAGCACCTCGGTGAGGCCGTTGGCCGCGAGGATGTGAGCGGCGGATCGGCGGAGGCGCTGCTCTCGTGTCAGCCCGCGCCCGGGAGGCGCAACGGGAAGCACGGCCGGGATGCGGTCGTACCCGATGATGCGGGCGACCTCCTCGGCAAGGGTCGCCTTGTCTGTGAGGTCAGGGCGCCAGGTCGGCGGCGTCACGAGCAGCGCGCCATCCGTTGACTCGATCACTCCCCCGATGTCGCCGAGCGCCGACAGGGTCTCCCGGTCGGAGTAATCCGCGCCGACGATCGAGTTCACATAGCCGTCTGGCAGCTCGATCGGCTTCGGAGCCGGAGCGGCGTGAAGACGCGAGCCGAGCCGATCCGCGTGGCCTCCCGCGAGCTCCTCCAGCAGTTGCACGACGCGCGCGGCCGCCGCGTCGGCGACATCCGGATCCACGCCGCGTTCGAAGCGCCGTGAGGCCTCGCTCGGCAGCTTGTGCCGCCGAGCGGTGCGCGCGATGGACACGGGATCGAAGTTCGCGGCCTCGATGAGCACGTTCGAGGTGGCGTCCCCGATCTCGGTGCTCTCGCCGCCCATGACGCCTGCGAGGCCGATCGCGCCGGAGTCGTCCGCGATCACGAGATCCTGCTGATGCAGTTTTCGCCTCTGTCCGTCGAGCGTGACGAGCTCCTCGCCCTGTGCCGCTCGGCGCACCGTGATGCCCCCGCTGAGCTTGTCGAGGTCGTAACCGTGGATCGGCTGGCCGAGCTCGAGCATCACGTAATTCGTGACATCCACGACGAGGGAGATCGAGCGGATGCCCGCGAGCTTGAGGCGCGTCACCAACCAGGCGGGAGACGGCCGGCTCGCGTCGATGCCGCGGACCACGCGCGTCACGAAGACGGATGCACCGATCTGGTCGCGCACCGGGCCGCGGTCGTCGATGGTCACCGGGAACCCCGACGCCGGAGTCTCGACGAGCTCGACCAGCGATGGGACGAGTGCGGGGTCGTGGAATGCGGCACCGGTTGCGTGGGAGTACTCTCGCGCGATGCCCCGGATCGAGAAGGCGTAGCCGCGATCGGGAGTGATGTTGACCTCGACGGCCCAGTCGTCCAGGCCGAGCAGGGCGATGGCATCCGCGCCGACCTCCGGGTCGAGCCCGAGCTCGGCGAGACGAAGGATGCCGTCGTGTTCTTCGCCGAGACCGAGTTCGCGCGCCGACGCGATCATGCCATCGGAGACATGACCGTAGGTCGTTCGGGCGGAGATCGGGAAGGGTCCTGGCAGCACGGCGCCCGGAAGCGAGACGACGACCTTGTCACCCACCACGAAGTTGTGGGCGCCGCAGACGATGCCGCGAATGTCTCT
Organism: Microbacteriaceae bacterium; assembly: GCA_025464815.1. GTDB lineage: Bacteria > Actinomycetota > Actinomycetes > Actinomycetales > Microbacteriaceae > Lacisediminihabitans. The sequence goes on from JAODMW010000028.1 coordinate 14,462, forward strand.
CGCTTGTCCTGGGCTTGTCGAAGGGCCGACGTCGACCTGGCACCAGTTGATCGTCTTGCCGTTGCTCTGCGGCTCCGGTGTGAACTCGAGCACCTGCCCGACAACGACCGGACCGGTCACGTCGAAAGTATGGACGTCTTCCTCTTCGAGGCCGACCTTGACGAGGGCGGCATGAATCTCCTCGGGAGTCACGTCCTTCGGAACATCGACGAATTCGCTGAGCCAGCTGATGGGGATGCGCATCAGACCACCATTCCGAACTGCCGGCTGAACCGGACATCGCCCTCGACGATGTCGCGCATGTCGTCGAGGTCGTTGCGGAACTGCAGGGTGCGCTCGATGCCCATGCCGAAGGCGAAGCCCTGGTATTCGTCCGGATCGATGCCGGCCGCGCGCAGCACGTTTCGATTGACCATGCCGCATCCTCCCCACTCGACCCAGCGCGCACCACCCTTGGCGTTCGGCTGCCAGACGTCCATCTCGGCGCTCGGCTCCGTGAACGGGAAGTAGTTGGGTCGCAGGCGGATCTTCGCCTCGGCACCGAACATGATGCGGGCGAAGTGCTCGAGGGTACCGCGGAGGTGCGCCATGGTGAGCCCCCTGTCGATCGCGATGCCCTCGACCTGATGAAAGACCGGTGTGTGGGTCGCGTCGAGTTCATCGGTGCGGAAGACCTTGCCAGGCGAGATCACGTAGACGGGCAGTTCGCGGGTGAGCAGCGATCGGATCTGCACGGGGCTCGTCTGGGTGCGAAGCACTAGGTGCGAGTCGGCCGGCTCGACGAAGAATGTGTCCTGCATGGCCCGGGCCGGATGATCCTCGTCGAAGTTGAGAGCGTCGAAGTTGAACCACTCGTTCTCGAGTTCCGGTCCCTCCGCGATCTCCCAGCCCATGCCGACGAAGACGTCGCCGATCAGTTCCTGCAGCAGGTTCAGCGGATGCCGCGCACCGGGAGTCCAGCGCGAGGCGAGAGCCGTGACATCCACCGTCTCCGCCGCAAGCCGGGCGGTCTCCTCGGCGGCGAAGAGCTCGGCTTCGCGAGCGGCGAAGGCCTCGTTGACGCGGGCGCGTGCCTGGCCGAGAAGCTTGCCTGCGGCCGCCTTCTCGTCGGGGGCGACGGTGCGCATGCTCGCGTTGAGTTTCGCGAGGGTCGATGCCTCGCCGATCTCGATGGCCTTGGCCGCCCTGAGGGCCGCAAGATCGGGCGCGAAAGCGATGGCGGCCAGCGCCGCGGCGACCGCGTCATTCACGGCGCTTTCGGTGATTGTTCGTGGTTCTGACACGGGTCACAAGTTTAGGTGCAACACGGCGGGGCTACGCGCAGGACCAATCGAGCCGACGGTCGCTACCTGACGTCCTGCCGGATGCTGTACCGGTGTTCCGGCCGCCCCGTTGTGCCGTAGCGCAGTTGGACCGATATCGCACCATCGTCGACGAGGCCTGAGAGATAACGCTGGGCCGTCGCACGCGAGATCCCGACCTCGGCGGCGATATCGGCTGCGGGTGTCGGCATCGCTCTCGTTCGCAGCACTTCGAGTACGGAAAGCTCGGTGACAGCCCTCGGGCGACCAGTGCTCTTGTCCCCGGGATGGAGGGTGCGCAACGCTCGCTCCACCGCCTCCTGATCGACATCCTGCCCTTCGGCAAGGATCCGTCGATAGCGCGCATACGAACGGAGTCGCTGGGCCAGCAGATCTTCGGGAAAGGGTTTGATGAGGTAGGAGAGGGCTCCTCGGCGGAGCGCCCTGAGCACCGAGAAGCTGTCGGACGCGGCACTGATCACGAACGAGTCGACATCGAGACCGCGGAGGATGTCGAGGCCGTTGGCATCGGGAAGATAGATGTCGATGAGCACCAGGTCGGGTTTGAGGGTGTCGACCGCCCTGACCGCGGCATCCCCGGAACCCACGGGAGACAGCGCGGTGAAGCCCTGCACCGAATTCACGTAGGCGACGTGCAGCCGTGCGACGTGGAAATCATCGTCGACGATCAGAACCCTGATGTCATCCATCGCGTGTCATCCCCGTTTTTTCGTTCCAGGCTGGCGGACTCGGATGGAGTCCGTGGCCGTCGTGGTGAGTGTGAGCACATGGGGAAGTCGAGCACAGAACACGGCCCCGGGTCCGCCGGTCTGTCCGGGCGAAGCGAGCCAGACATCCCCGCCCCTGTTGCGCGCTATCCGGCGGGACAACGGCAGGCCGAGTCCCTGACCGTGCACTGAATCTTCGGGCGCTTCCCTCGTCGTGTGCCCCTCCACGAAAGGCAGATCGAGATCACCGGTCACACCGTTCCCGGAATCCGCGACGACGAGGTGGAGCGTTTCTTCCTCGCTGAGCAACTCCAGCTCCACCCAGCGAGTGGATGAAGTGCCATGAACGGCGGCCTCGATGGCGTTGTCGATGAGATTTCCGAGAACCGTCGTGATGTCTTGCGGATCCGACACGCTCCCTCTGATGAGCGTGCCAGAACCGACCCTGAGCAGCACTCCGCGTTCGGAAGCCTGAAACCCTTTTGCACCCACGAAAGCCTGCAGATAGGAATCCTGAAGGCGGTCGCCATGCTCGACGGGATATTTGAGCGGTCCGGTCTCGAGAGTCTGCTGCAGGTAGCGTGCGGCCTCGTCGACCTGGCCGATATTGAGCAGACCAGAAGCCGTGTGCAACCTGTTGGCGAATTCGTGCCGTTGGATACGCAGCGCCGTTGAGAGCGCACCGACAGCATCCAACTGCCGGCTCAACTCTTCGACCTGCGTGCGATCGAGCACCGTGAGCACCCAGCCGAGGTCGCTGTTACCCCGGATGACCTTCCGAGCGGAGACGAGTAGCACCGAAGGCCCAACGACGACCTGAACGGTCGCGCCTCCCGTGACTCCGGCATCCTTCATGAGATCGATGATGGGGGCTGGGATGCTGAGCGAACCGAACTGCCGCCCCGCGACGTCCCCCAGACGGAGCAGCCGTCGAGCCTTGGCGTTGCAGACCGTGACACGTCCGTCCGCCGCAATGCCGATCACGCCTTCCGCGACACCGTAGAGCACCACCTCCTGGTCCTGCACGAGGGTCGAGATCTCCTCTGGCTCGAGGCCCAGGGTCAGATGTCGCAGCCTGCGGCCGAGAAACGTGGACGCCAACGCCCCGATGAGAAGTGCTCCCGCACCCATCAGGAGGATGGGGGCAATGGCCGCTCCCGCGCTCGAGAGCACGTCCTGAGTGGAGAATCCGACACTCACCTCGCCGACGACGTGACGCCCGTCGGCCGCCCAAATCGGTACTTTCGCACGAGCGGATGGACCAAGAGTTCCGCTTTGCTCCTCGACCACCTCCTTGCCGGAAAGCGCGCTGAGCGGACTCGTGCTGACCTTCTTGCCCAGCAGCGACGGAGTCGGATGAGACAGTCGAATCCCGTCATCGTCCGTGATGACCACGAACAGCGCACGCGTGCGGATTCGGATCGCCTCTCCGATGGCCTCGAGCGTACCGTTCCGCAGTTCCGCGTTCGACGGGAGACTCGCGGCAGCCGAGAGCTGCGCTACCTGCGAGCGCACATCCGTGTCGGCAGCAATGCTTTCGGCAACGGCGAGGGCGCGCGATTCGGTTTCCATCGTGAGCCGCTGGTAGGTGAGCCAGACGTACAGTCCCGCGGTCGAGAGGATGACCAGCAGCAATACCCCCATCTGGAAGAGCAGGGTCTGCGTCGAGAAAGCGAGACGTCGTCGGCGCGCACCGGGTCGTCCTCGGGTCGCACTCCAGCGCATGCCACCTCCTCGTAGCGGAAACGTGCCTGCCTGTGACCGGCCTGAGCACAAAGAGAAAAACGCGGTAAAGACCTTCTTTTGCGGGCAACCGATCTAAAGGCCTGGCGACTCAGGGCCAACTATACGATGACTCCCACTCATCCGCTCCGTCCGCGGGCGCGATCGTCAAAGGAGACACCAATGGTAACCAGCACGCCCTCAGCAACGTTTGCCAGGGAGGACTAGACCATGTCGGACAACTCAGCTCGCCTCTTCGAAACGCGCCTCGCAGACGTCGATCCGGCCATCGAACTCCGCGGGGTCACCAAGCGCTTCACCACACCAGACGGATCCGCATACACGGCTATCAAAGAGATGGACCTGAGGGTCGAGCCGGGAGAATTCACCGCCATCGTCGGTCCGACCGGATGCGGAAAATCCACCTCGCTCACGCTGATCTCCGGACTCGAGCGTCCGACGGCGGGAACCGTCGAGGTCCACGGCCAGGTCGTCAAGAACATCACCCCGGGCGTCGGCTTCATGTTCCAGACAGACGCGATCCTGCCGTGGAAAACGGTTCTCGACAACGTGGCCATGGGGCCGAGATTCCGTGGCACGGCCAGACGTCCCGCCGAAGCGAAGGCGAAGGACTGGATCCGGCGCGTCGGACTTGCCGGCTTCGAAGACCGGTTCCCCCACCAGCTGTCCGGTGGCATGCGCAAGCGCGTTGCTCTGGCACAGAGCCTCATCAACGAACCCGCGATCCTGCTCATGGACGAACCGTTCAGCGCCCTCGACGTGCAGACGAGGGCGATCATGTCGAACGAGCTGCTCCACCTCTGGGATGAGACACGCCCTGCCGTCGTCTTCGTCACCCACGATCTCGAAGAGGCGATCGCTCTCGCCGACAAAGTCGTCGTGATGACCGCCGGCCCCGGCGGCACCGTCAAGGCGACCTTCCAGATCGATCTTCCGCGGCCCCGGGTGGTCCAGGAGATTCGTTTCCAGCAGCGATTCGTCGACCTGTACCAGCAGATCTGGGAGGCCCTGCGCGAAGAGGTCGACATCGCCTACAGCCAGACGACAGTGGCCGCAGAGAAGGTGGCGTAGCCATGGCGACCATCGAAGCGCCCGGGGCCGCCGGCACGAATGCGGCCGACTCCGCACCCAGCAACGAGCGCATCTACAAGGATCGCCTGCGCAAGCACAAGATCACGGTCCACCTCACCCAGGCGGCCGTGCTCATCGTGATTTTCGGCGGCTGGCAGCTGCTCGTCGGCACCGATTCGACCAGGATCATCCTCTTCGGGGCACCGAGCGGAATCATCAGCCAGCTGGTCACCTGGTTCAGGGATGGCACCGCGCTCGGCCCACTGTGGGTCCAGATCGTTGTCACCCTCGAAGAGGCGCTCATCGGGTTCTTCATCGGATCGGCGCTCGGAATCGTCAGCGGCATCGCCCTCGGGCGCATCCGGTTTCTCGCAGAAGTACTCGGACCGTTCATCAAGGTACTCAATTCGATTCCCCGCATCGTGCTGGGATCGCTCTTCGTGCTGATCCTCGGTCTCGGGATCGAGTCGAAGATCCTCCTCGTGATCGTGCTCGTGTTCTTCGGCGTCTTCTTCAACGCATTCCAGGGTGTTCGCGAGGTCGACCGCAACTTCATCGCCAATGCGACGATCCTCGGCGCGTCCCGGTGGGAGGTCACCAGGCAGGTCGTGCTGCCCTCCGCGTTCACCTGGATCATCGCGAGCCTCCACGTCAGTTTCGGTTTTGCCCTCATCGGCGCGATCGTCGGCGAATTCATCGGAGGCAGTCAAGGACTCGGGCAACTCATCAAAAATGCCCAGGGCACATTCAACGCCAACGGAGTCTGGGCCGCGATGGTCATCATGGCCATCGTCGCGCTGCTCGCCGAGTTCTTCATCGGCAAGCTCGAGCACCGATTGCTTCGTTGGCGTCCCCCTCAGCTCGGCAGTCTCGATTCTCAGGCCTCCGGCCTGTGAGACCCGAGCGCATCGCTCCAATCCCACCGAATAACACAACACCACCTAGGAGAGTCCAATGAAGAACAATCCACGAGCAACAAAAATCAGGATGCTGGCCGGGGTCGGTGTCGCCATTGCGTTGGCGATCACCGGGTGCAGCTCGGGAGGAGCAGCCGCCCCGACAGCAGGCGCGACCTCGGACAGCGCGAATGGGACGGTCAGCATCATGGTCGGCGGCCTGAACAAGCAGATCTACCTGCCGTTCATGCTCGC
>JAODMW010000228.1 GCA_025464815.1 Microbacteriaceae bacterium
GAGCGGCATCCCGGTCGCGTTCGACGCGAATGACGCGGAGTCCGGCATCGCGGCGACGTTCTACCAAATCGACAGTGGCGCCGCGCAAGTGTATGGCATGCCGTTCACGGCCGACCTCTCCACGGGAAGCCACACCATCACGTACTGGAGCGTCGACCTCGCCGGCAATGTCGAGGCGACGCGGACCACGACCTTGAGCATCGACAACGTTGCGCCATCCATCACCGGACTGGCATCGCCGGCCGCGAACGGGTTCGGCTGGAACAACGCCGGTGTGTCGGTGGCGTTCACCTGTGTCGACCCGGAATCCGGCATCGCCACATGTGGGCCGGATGCGGCGGTCGATGGCGAAGGCGCCAACCAGCTGGTCAATGGCATCGCCAAGGATGTCGCTGGGAACACAAGTTCGACGACGGTCGACAAGATCAACATCGACAAGACGGCGCCAACCCTGGCGGGTGCCGCGACGACGGACGCCAACAGTGATGGTTGGTACAACAGCGATGTCACCATCGGCTGGAACAGCGCGGACGCGCTGTCTGGGATCAACCCGGCGACGAAGCCGTCGAACAGCACGATCACGGGAGAGGGCTCCGACCTCACCGTGACGGAAACGGTCGCTGACAAGGCCGGTAACACGACGACCGCGTCGAGTGCGCCGGTGAGTGTGGATAGAACGGCTCCGGTGACGGGTGTGGTTGGGTCGTCGAATAGTTGGACGAACGGGAGTGTGACGGTGGTTTTGTCGCCGTCGGACAACTTGTCTGGGGTGGCGTCGACGTCGTATTCGGTTGACGGTGGTGCGGTGCAGAGTGGGACGAGCTTGACGTTGTCGAGTGAGGGTGATCATTCGGTGTCGTTCTTTAGCGTGGATAAGGCTGGGAACGTTGAGGTGGCGCAGACGGCGCACGTGAAGATCGATAAGACGGCGCCGACGATTGGTCACTCGTTTGCTCCGCTGACGTATTCGGATGGTGCGTGGTCGAATCAGGATGTGACAGTCACGTTCGCGTGTGCTGATGCGGGTTCTGGTGTTGCCTCGTGCACGGCCCCGGTGACGAAGTCGACTGAGGGCGTGTCCCAGCAGGTGTCTGGAACGGCGACCGATAATGCGGGGAACGCGGCGTCGGACACGGCCGTGGTGAGTATTGATAAGACGGCGCCGACGATTTCGGGTTCGGCTGATCGGGCGGCCAATGGTTCCGGTTGGTATCGGGATGACGTGACGGTGAGTTTCGCCGCGAATGATGCGTTGTCTGGTCTGTCGTCGACGTCGCCGGCGAAGGTTCTGGGTGAGGGTTCGAACCAGTCGGCGTCTGGGACTGCGACGGATGCGGCTGGGAACAGTGCGAGCGCTTCGGTGTCCGGGATCAATGTCGATAAGACGGCGCCGGTGCTCAGTGCAGTGTTCTCGTCCGGTTGGAATACAGGGGATGTGGTGGTGACCTGGTCGTGCACAGATGCGCTGTCCGGTGTTGCGACGGGTCCTGCGGATGACACGGTCACGGGTGAGGGCGGCAACCTGTCGTCATCGGCTACCTGCACGGACAAGGCCGGGAACATCGCGTCCAAGACCGCGACCGGCATCCAGATCGACCGCACCGCACCAACCACCACCGCCAGCATCCCGAACGCTGTTGGTGGCTGGTACAAGGGTGCCGTTGAAATCACGCTGAACGGCGACGACGCGCTCTCCGGAATCGGTGCAACGCACTACCGCATCGATGGTGGCGACATCCAGAGCTATGGTGGGCCATACTCGACAGAGCTCGCGACTGGTGTTCACAGCCTCACGTTCTGGAGCACGGATGTCGCGGGCAACGTCGAGACGCAGCAGACGACGGCCGTCGGGGTCGACAACAACCCGCCGACCATCACGGGCGCTGCCACTCCGGCGGCGAACGGATTCGGCTGGAGTAACACGAACGTCGATGTGGCCTTCACGTGTGGCGATGCAGAGTCCGGCGTCGCCGGTTGCGGCCCCAATGCAATCGTCAGTACCGAGGGTGCGAACCAGCAGGTCCACGGGGACACGCAGGATGTCGTCGGCAACGTGAACTCGACGATCGTTGACCACATCAACATCGACAAGACCGCGCCGACCCTCGTCGGTGCCGCGACCACGGACGCCAATGGGGCCGGCTGGTACAACGGCGATGTCGCGATTGCATGGACGGGCGGTGATGGGCTCTCGGGAATCGACCCGTCGACGCAACCGGCGGACAGCACGATCACCGGCCAGGGCAACAATCTGGGCGCCTCGGCCAGCATCTCCGACAGGGCAGGGAACCAGAAGACGGCAACGGTGAACGGAATCAACATCGACCGCACCGCGCCGGCCATCGACGGTGCTCCGACGACGGCTCCGAACGCTGCCGGCTGGTACCGCGACCAGGTCGTGCTGGACTTCACCTGCACAGATTCACTGTCCGGAGTGGCTTCCTGCCCGACCAGCAAGGTGATCGCCGGCGACGGCGCGAACCAGGCCGTCACGAGCGATCCGGCCAGCGACAAGGCGGGAAACCACAGCCCGGGCAAGACCGTGGGTGGCATCAACATCGACGGATCCGCGCCGAGCACGACAGCCGACAACCAGTGCATCACGAGCAACGGATGGTGCACAGGTTCGAGCGCGAACGTCGTGCTGACCGCTACCGACCAGGCAGGACTGTCCGGGGTCAAGGAACTCCACTACAAGATCGACGGCGGCGCAGAGCAAGTGTCGGCCGGTGCGACCAAGACTGTCACTGTCCCGCTCGACGGCAGTGGCGCAGGCACCGTGACGTACTGGGCGGTCGACAACGCGGGCAACACCGAAGCCTCGAACGCCGTCGCGCTCAAGTGGGACAACATCGCCCCGACGGTGACTCACACCCTGTCGCCCGTGCCTAACGCGAATGACTGGAACAAGAGTGACGTCACCGTGACGTTCGGCGCCAAGGACGACGATGCGGGATCCGGCGTCGCAAACGTGACGGCGCCCGTGACGGTCTCCACCGAGACGGACGGACAGGTCGTCGTCGGTTCGGCGAAGGACACCGCGGGCAACGTCGGCACCGACGCGGTCACCGTCAAGCTCGACAAGACTGCGCCGACCATCGGCGGAGCGGTTGTGAGCGGCGCCGTGGGAACTAACGGTTGGTACGTGGGGCCGGTGACGGTGCACTTCACCTGCGCCGATGCCCGCTCCGGTGTGGCGACCTGCCCCGACAATGTGATCCTTACTGCCAACGGCGCGAACTCGGCCAGCGGAACGGTGACCGACAAGGCAGGGAACACGGCGGCCACCACGGTGTCCGGGATCAACATCGACAAGGAGGCGCCCAGCATCACGGGCGTCAATGTGGCCGGTGGCCTTTACACGCTCGGTGCCGTACCTGCACCAACGTGCACGGCCAGCGACAGTTTCTCTGGCCTGAGTGGATCGTGCGTCGTGTCGATCTCCGGAGGCAATGCCAACGGCGTCGGTACCTTCTCGTACACGGCGCGGGCGACAGACAAGGCCGGCAACACGGGAACGGCGACGGGCACGTACCGGGTGATCTACCGGTTCGATGGGTTCCTGCAGCCGATCAACGACACGGCCCACCAGGTCGGCACGTCGACGAGCATCTTCAAGGGCGGGAGCACAGTCCCGGTCAAGTTCCAGCTGAAGAACGCGAGCGGTACCCTCGTGCAGACGAACGCTGCACCAGTATGGCTGACCCCGGCCAAGGGTGCCTCGATGAGCCTGCCGGTCGACGAGTCGCTGTACTCGGCAACCGCCGACAGTGGCAGTACTTACCGATACGACACGTCCCAGTACCTCTACAACTGGAAGTCCACGACCAGCGGGAACTACTATCGCATCGGCGTCTCCCTGGATGACGGACAGACCTACTACGTCAACATTGGTCTGCGCTAGGAGTCGGCAGCATCTCGACCCAGCGCTAAAACGCGCTGGTTCCACACAGTCGGATTGCTGCCGGCCCCGGCTTTCAGCCAGGTCAGAGACTCCTGATTGCCAGCCCATCCCAGTGATTCTGCTGCCGCGCCAAGGGAAGATGACGCAGTCGTTTCCCGTCTGAAGGATCTGCCTGGTCGACAACCGATGCTGGGCGTATGTGGTGCGTCCTTGTTGGAGCAGGTGCACGCTCCCCTGGTCGAGGTAAGCCGGGATGTAGATGCCCTCGTAGACCAACCACGCTCATGGGGTCACCACTCTTGTTGGTCTAAAACTACGCAGTACCTCGCAGACGGCGTGGGCGGCCGTCTGGGTCCAGGACGAGGCGATTGATCGGGACCGCCCAGAGTCGTTGGATGGGCGAGACGGGTTCGGGAGTGTGGTGGCGCACGTGTCCGGTGGGTCGGGGCGCGGGGCGGCCAGTTTCGTGCCAGTGGTCGAGAGCGTCGGCGTTGGCGTTCCAAAGTTCGAGCCCAGTCGCCGGGTCGTGGAGTTGGGGATCGTTCTGGTCCAGGCCCAGGTGTTCGGCCCAGAGTTGGAGGCGGAGGTCGCGGGCCAGCCGTCGGGAATCGGCGTGGCCGGTCTCTGTGCCGTCCCGGTCGTCGGCAGTGGTGTCGAGGACGGCGCAGGTGAGCTCGCTGTCGGTGGTCCAGGATCGACGGTTGAAGTTGTCTGAGCCGCAGGTCATCCAGGTGTCGTCGACGATGCAGATCTTGGCGTGGACGTAGATCGGAGTTCCGGTGCTGTTCTCCAGGTCGAACACGCCGACCCGGTCTGGTGCGATCCGGCGCAGCATTCTGATGGCACGCAGTTGCCCGATCCGGCTGGGCGGCCCTGCGAGAGGGCCGTCGGAGTCGGGGTAGCGGGGCACGACGACGATCACGTTCAAATCGGGGTTTCGTTCGAGGGCCCGGGCGAGAGCGGCTGCGACCTCTGTCGACCACAGGTACTGGTCTTCGATGTAGATCAGCGAGCGGGCGCGGGCGAAGGCTTTCGCGTAAGCGCGGGCAACGCTGCGCTCCCCGGCGGGTGCGAACGGGAACGGCGGACGTTTCACACCGTAGGTGCGCAGCAGCTGCACGGCGTGAGGTCCCGCCGGTGGTGGTGGCGGGGCAGTGTCTGGGAGCGGCTTGGGATGCCGCGGCATGCGGGCGCGACGTTGCAGCAGCATCCGGTAGGGAGTGCGTCGGTCCAAGGGATGGGGGTCGTTCCACCGTTCAGCGAAGACGGCGAGCAGGTCCCCCACCACGGGGCCATGCAGTTCGAGGGCGGCATCGTGCCACGGGGGTCGTTTGCCGTACCGGGGATCCATGGTCAGCGTTTGCGGGTCTCCCGCGTGGTCGACGTCGTCCCGGCGGCTGTGGCAGAGGTCGAGCCCGCCAACGAACGCGATGTCCCGCGACGGGTTGTCACGATGGCGGATGACGAAGAATTTCTGGTGATGGGAGCCGAACAGGCGTACTCGCTGATCCAGCAGCACCTCTCCGCCGGCGTCGTTGATCTGACGACCTAGGAGCTCGTTGGATCGGCCGCTGATCGGGGACGACAAGCGTTCTCCGTGGGATCTCCAGACAAGGCCCCGCACTTCCACTCCCGCACGGGCCAACCCCGCGAGCAGATCGCCGATCGACGGTCCATCCGCCAGCAGCCGTTCGTCGGCGTCGCCACGCCAGTCGGTGAACCACACGCGGTCTCCCGCGTGCAGAGCCGTCAGCTCCTCATGCAGCCGGGCGAAGTAAGTCGCTCCATGAATCAGAGGCTGCACGAGGTTGCCCTCCGACCAGGACGGCGACCCGGCGCCGCCCGCGTGCACGTCTGTGGCCAGATTTCCCCGCTCGGCGCGACTCAGGAACCAGGTCCCAGCATCATCGTCCACCCGATGCACTTTACGGCACCCCTAAACCGACCCGCATTGCAGAAAACAAGCTTGGGTCATCGACTTCTGAGTTCGGATGCGTGATCAGGAACGTACTTGTACAACTCGCGAGCGGGACGCTCATAGTCGTCGGCCGACGGACGATCAGGGATCTCTAGTGGTTCCGGCTCTACTTTCTCGTAGGGAATCTGCGAGAGGAGGTGGCTGATGGCATTGATACGGGCAGACTTCTTGTCGTCGCTCTCGATCGTCCACCATGGCGCCTCAGGAATGTCGGTCACCTGGAACATCGCGTCTTTCGCTCGCGAGTAGCCCTCCCACTCCACAATCGACAGTAGGTCAGTTTCCGAAAGCTTCCACCGCCTCATCGGGTCCTTCAAACGGGATTTAAAGCGCTTTTGTTGCTCGTCGTCCGAGACAGAGAACCAGTATTTGACCAGGATGATGCCGTCTTCGACGAGCAGGCGTTCGAGAATAGGTACCTGCTTCAGGAAGCGGTCATATTCTTCGTCAGAGCAGTACCCGAGGACGTGCTCGACTCCAGCCCGGTTGTACCAGGACCGGTCCATGAGCACGATCTCGCCGGCCGTCGGCAACCGTTCGATGTACCTCTGGAAATACCATTGCCCGCGTTCGCGCTCGCTCGGCGCTGGCAGCGCAACGACCCGTGCTGACCGAGGGTTCAGATATTGCATGATCCGTTTGATGGAGCCGCCCTTGCCTGCAGCATCACGGCCCTCGAAAATCACGACGACCCGAGAGCCGGACTTCACCACCCATTGCTGCATCTGGACGAGCTCGATCTGAAGTCGTTCGAGCTCGGTTTCGTATGCTCGCTGTGATAATTTGCGAGGGTCATGTTCATGCTTCTTGGGGGACATCATTCTCCTGCGTGGTGGTCGGGTGGTGCCACTGACGAACAGTCAGGTAGAGCCGATGCGCTGTGATGATGATCGCGAGCCATGCCGCACCGAGCACCCACCCTGCGAGAACATCGGTGAACCAATGGTGTCCAAGAAACACACGTGAAAGTCCTATGGTTGCCGCGAAAAGCGCCCCGACGACAATCGTGACGGTGCGGGCTCCTGCCGAACGCTGCCGGAGAATCAGGAGATAGGCGACGACGCCCGCGATCACAACCGCATTGAGCGTATGGCCGCTGGGAAACGACGGCGAGTATTCGAATGGCGGTACCGCATCCGCTAGAGGGGGCCGATCACGACCGATGATGTCCTTACCTGCAATTGTCATCAGGAGCGACCCAAGACCCGCAGCAGCGATAAGGATCGCCGGCGTCCATGATTTTCGCTTGAGTGACAGAATGATGATCGCGACTACAGCGATGATGGGCATTCCAACGGGTCCCGCGATGTCCGTATAGCCGGTGACGATGAGGTCGACTATGGGCGACCGCGCTCGCATCGCGGCCGCGAGAAACGGCCGATCGAGCCCCGCTACCCCGTCCGATTCAGTGACGGCGTCGTAGATTCGTGAGGCGATGAAGCTCAGCGCAAGCGCAACCAGGGCGCCGACCACAAGCGTGAGTAAAAGTGCTCCCCGCGCCCCCAGCACAGCACTGATTCGGCCGACAAGAGCGGCAAGCACCTGCCCGAACCGAGAGTACCAATGGGTGAGGACGACTCGACCTACCGTGCGATCTTGTCGGAGTTCCTCTTCGTCGCCCTCTCGCTTCGCCTTCCGGATCTGCCTTATGGGTGTCGGCTCTCCTCCCTCCCTCATAGCGAATCCTCCGAGAGAACACTCATTCGTGAACGGATAGGAAGCGGAAGCGCTCGCCTTTCAGAGCAGTTAGGTGTGGTCCTTTTGCAGTTGCGAGTGAGCCCCATGAATTTCCTCTCCCCGAATGCGCGCAGTCCGCTTGGTGTCTATGGCAATAACAGTTCCGACAACCACCATCGAAATTGACAGTGAAGCCAAAGTGTCAGTCAGCCAGTGATACCCGAGATAGGTGCGGCTGAACATTTCGGCGAGGACGCCTGCCCAGGCGAGACCCAGTCCCAGGGCAACACCCCACAATCTCGGATTACGCGAGACGATCAGGAACGCCGTCAGAATCAGAAAGTCGCTGGCGCCCAACACGTGCCCCGACGGAAAGGAGAATGTCGTGTCATTTCCAATGAGCATGAGGCTCGTTGGCGGTCGGTGGCGATGGACAATTTGGGCGAGAACAGTGGCCACCGCAACACCCGTCAGCATGGCGCCAGCGAGGATAAGAGGCCGCCACGCGTGCTTGGCAAAAATGAGCCACACTACGGTCACAATGAGAATGATGATCGGCAAAACAACGGGGCCGAACGTAATTGTCAAAACGATCATGACGGTTGTCGTCACCGGGGAACGGAGGGAATTGACCCAATGCTCTAGAGGCCTGTCCCAGTCGGCCACACCCGAATGCGTGAGTACTCCGATTAGCGCAATGGTGAAGAAAATCAGGCCGAGCGCTATCAAGATGGTCGAGCCGAGATAGAGGCCGCGTCGCGCGCGCGGATCGATGTAGCGCTCCTCAACAACGAATTTCGACCGCCAGAAACCCTTCTCGGGGGCGGGATGATCAGTCGTCGTTCCTTCGCGGGCGGTGGGCTGAGTCATCTGTGCTGCCCTCTTCTGTCGGTCGCAGTCATAGCCGCGCGTAGCGAGCCCGAAATTCGGAGTAAAGGCCGTAGGCGATGAAGCCCGCACCGATGATCACGAGGATGAATACTCCGAAAGGCACTCCGGCTAGTGCTCTCAACGCGCCATCCAGCCCCGACGCCTTGGTCGGATCGAAGGTCGCTGCAGCCACCCAGAAGAGGATGCCGACGACCGACAGAGCAACGCCCTCCGCCGAGTAACCGATCACCCCCAACGCGGTGACGAATTTTCCCAACGATCCGCGAGGAACGCTGATTCTCTTCAGGAACCGTCGGCTGACTCCGCGCACAACAAAAGCTGCACCGATCCCGAAGGCAATGAGCCCGATGATGACGAGCAGGATCACACCACCTGGCATCGACAGAAGTCGGGCCGAAAGTGTCTGGGATGACGCAGCCGTACTGCTTGATGACCCACGTGCGAAGGTGAGGGCGGTCACCCCGACGGCAACGTACGCGACGGCTCTCGCGAGGTCGCCCAGCCTGTGTGCCCAACGTCGCTTTGCATCGCCCCCGGGCGCCAGAAGTGCATGCAGCACCTGCCAGAGCGCCAGCGCGAAAAGTGCAATGGCTATAACCCAAAGAACAAGGCGTCCCCCGGGTGCTAGCGCCAGCTCGCCCAGAGCCCCGGACTGATCGGCCTCTCCACCCGGCCCGACTGCAACACTGATTGCGGTCACGCCGATCAGAACGTGAACGATTCCATTGACCGCGTACCCTGCCCTTGCTGCGGCCCTCAGCGGAGCGCTTGATGCGACCTTCCGTGCGCCTCGATCAGCAACATCAGCCATCGGTTGACCCTTCTTCGAAGCTATTCAGTTGGACGTGCTACTTAAAGTAGGCCGACTAATCGGCGCCGTAAAGGGCAATGAGAAAACACATGTTTGAGAGGGTCAGAAAAGCGCTCGGGAAGATACGGCTCGCCCCTAAGATTGCGCGATGAGCCATACGAGCCGACGAACTGCCGCGGTGATCTACAACCCGATCAAGGTCGATCTGAGCACATTTCGATCGACCTTGTCGGGTGCGGCAGAGGAAGCGGGGTGGACGACGCCCACTTTCTACGAAACCTCGGAGGAAGACGTCGGTCAGGGAGTGGCCTCCCAAGCCCTGAAAGATGGGGCCGATCTCATCTTCGCGGCCGGCGGCGACGGGACTGTGCGTGCGGTCGCGGAAGCTGTTCGAAACAGCGGGGTTCCCATTGCAGTGCTTCCAGCGGGGACCGGCAACTTGCTCGCCCGAAACCTTCATCTCACCCTCGACGACATGCGCGGCTCCGTCCAATCCGCATTCGCAGGAGTCGATCGACGAATCGATATCGGCGCAATCGAAATAGAACGCGTGGACGGATCCCGTGACGAGCACTCATTCGTCGTGATGGCGGGGATGGGTATCGACGCCAAGATGATCAAGAACACCGACGACGACTTGAAAGAGAAAGCAGGCTGGGCCGCCTACGTCAATGCAATCGTCAAGTCCCTTCGCGATCCGGATGAACTGCATGTGCAGTTTCGCCTCGACGGGGGTCCAAGCACCCGTCGGACCGTTCACACCCTGATCGTGGGGAATTGCGGGTCACTGCCCGGCAAAATCCTGCTCATGCCCGACGCAGTCGTAGACGACGGCCTATTCGACCTAATGATGACTCGACCTGGCGGTGCATGGGGATGGCTGCGGGTGTGGGTCAAAGTCGCCTGGACCAACGGCGTCCTCCGTCGCACGAAAGCCGGACGGGCTGTGGCTGGCGAACACACAAACACCACGAATCTTAACTACCAAACTGGAAAGGAATTTGAGGCGCACCTCACCCGCCCCGAAGAAATCGAGCTCGATGGCGACGGATTCGGCAAAGCCGTCGGGTTCACGGCTCGCATAGACGCCGGCGCACTGATTATTCGAGTCCCGGCTCATTCCGAGACTTGATCGTTCTCTCAGGCGGCGAGAACCCCTCCCTGGTGCTCCCATCCGGCGGCGTTATTGTCGAGAGTTGCCGCATGACGGGCTCACCGTAGGCTGGCGGAATGCCATTGATTGGGTCCGTTCCTCCGCCGGCCCTGCACGTGATGACCTATAACATCCGCCGGCGCATGCCTACCCTTTACCCGGTGATGGCCGACCGCTGGAGTCACCGCAGACCGCTGCTCCAGCGGCTGCTTGACGACGAGCAGCCCACGCTACTCGGGGTCCAGGAAGCATTGCCCGAACAGGCCAGCTTCGTGCGACACGCGTTAGGCGAGCGGTATCGGTCCATCGGGCACGGGCGCGAGAAAGGAGGGCGCGGCGAGGGATGCCCGATCTTCTATGACAGCGAAAGGTTGCGGCTGCTCGACTTCACTCAGACCGCGCTGTCCGACACACCGGACGTGCAGGGGTCCACGACCTGGGGAAACCGCACTCCTCGGGTGATCGTCGATGCGACGTTTGCGGACCTTGCTACCGGCATCCGATTCCGCTTCGTCAACACACACTTCGACAACCGGTCGCGAGTCTCACGGGTGAGATCCGCTGGGCGACTGCGCGGGGTCGTGCGTGCATCAGGACTGCCAACGGTGGTGACCGGGGACTTCAACGTCGATGGCGGCTCGGAGGCGCACGAGATTCTTCTGGAAGGGGGCAAGC
This sequence comes from Microbacteriaceae bacterium, assembly GCA_025464815.1. Lineage (GTDB taxonomy): Bacteria > Actinomycetota > Actinomycetes > Actinomycetales > Microbacteriaceae > Lacisediminihabitans. Next base: position 11,090 of record JAODMW010000228.1, read on the forward strand.
TCGTAGACACCTGGAGCGATGCGGACGCTCGGATCACCGAGAGATGGGGGACGTTTCTCAACTATCACCCACCACAGCATGACCGGAAGCGAATCGACTGGATACTCGCGACGCCTGACGTGAAGGTCGAGAAGGTGGGGATCAACGTGACCAGGTTCGAGCACGGGTGGCCTTCGGACCACGCGGCTGTGCAGGCGGTCGTGCGACTCGGCTGACCTGGACCTCGTTCTCGCCGCCCAGTACTGATTCGGAAATTGGGTCGCGACAACTGTTCAGCAACGATCAGCCCGATACACTCGCGCCATGCTCCGCATTCGAAAGACGCGCTGGAAGATCGTTTACATTGTCGTCGGGGTTCTAGTACTCAACGTTTTGTCTCTGTTGCTGTTTCCGGGGCTGCCCCGCCCCGTGGATGCCGTCCTTGGAATCTTGTTCAGTGGGCTGCTCTATTTCGGAGGGACGCGATCCTTCCGAGGGCATGATGAACCTGTGGAACCTCCTCGGGTTTGGTGGAGGATGACCTCTCGTCCTAGGGCGGGCTTTGTGATCGGTTCGTTTCTCGCGGTCAGCTTCGCGTCCGACATCTTTTTTGCGATTTCGACGCCAACAGATCTCTTGCTTACGTATGTCTTGAACGCGATATTCGATGCGTCGTTGGCATTTCTGTACTATCACTCGTCAATTCGACTGCAGCGCACACCTCGGGGATTGTCCGTATCAACCCCGACGTCGCGTTGAAACAAGGCGACGGGCGGTTCATCGCGCGCGACGTCGGGTCGCGGATGTGGCGTGCCGAGGCGCCGGGTACCCTCATAGGGGTAGAAACGAGGCAGCACATGACGCAGGATGTTCCCACGATCCCGCTGATCACCGCCGTGGTCCGATCGGATACCACGGGTGAACTCACGGTGGACGGCGAAACCGAGGCCATCCGCGCCGACGAGCGCGCGCGGGTCAGCGAGGAGATCCTCAGCCGTGTGACGGCACTGGCCGGCGAGCTGGGTCGCCCGGTGCGCCTGACCACGGATGACGACCGGGGCAGGTGGCCCCTCATCGTGCACCCCGACGGCAATGTCGAGTCAGGCGGGGAACCCCTCCTCAAACCGGTGCCCGAGCCGTATCCTGCGCCCCAGCAAGAGGGGGACGCGCCGCTCTCCACCGGCCCGGTTCCCTTCGCGGATCTCGTGTCCGACTCCACAGCGCGAATCGAGCCGCCAGTCGACCTCCGGCCGCAACCGGCGGCCGCCAGCCTCTCCTCCGCCGGCAGTACTCCGCTCGGCCTGGATGATCTCGGCCTCGACGATGCCGCGGTCGTGTCGGCCGAGTCGACCCGCTCCGAGCACGCCGCGGCCGCAGCGCCGGACGCGGTCGCCGCGGCATCCGCTCCCGGTGGCGCAGCCCAGTCCGCTCGCATCGACGCGCCGCCGTCGCGTCGGCACGCCCGCGCGTCCTTCCTCGATGAGGAGACACGCCCGAAACCGGCCAGCCAGGGATGGCGCGGGCTGATCGCCAAGGCCGGCATCCGGGTTCCACCGTCGACCAGGGAACTGGCGGAGCGCACCGACATCCACGCGGTCAGCCAGCACTGGCCGGGCCCGCGCACTATTGCGGTCGTCAACGGCAAGGGCGGTGCCAACAAGACGCCGACCACGGCCATGCTGTCCGCGGTCTTCGCGCGCAACGGCGGAGCCGGGGTTCTCGCCTGGGACAACAACGAGACCCGGGGCACTCTCGGCTGGCGCACCGAGCAGGGTCCACACACGGCGACCCTGCAGTCGCTCCTCCCCCACGCCGAGGCGCTGCTGTCACCGGGCGCGCGGGCTGCGGATCTCTCCCAGTTCGTGCATCACCAGACCGGTGACAAATACGACGTGCTGCGCTCCAACCCGACGATGCTCGCCACAGAACAACGAATAGTGGCGGAGGACTTCGACCGACTGCACGCCGTCGCCACCAAGTACTTCCGGCTCATCTTCGTCGACAGCGGCAACGACGAGTCGGCCGAGCGATGGCTGCGGATGATCGATCACACTGACCAGCTCGTCATCGCCACGACTGCACTCGGCGAGCATGCGGAGGCCGGCGCGCTGTTGCTCGAGGCGCTAGCTCAGCGGGACGAACACTCGGCGAAACTCGCCGCTGGCGCGGTGGTGATCGTCTCGCAGTCGGAGAAGTCCAGCAGCCTGGCAGTGGCGCGAGGCGTCGCCGACGGCTTCGGCGCGCTGGCCCGCATCGCTGTGTCCGTGCCGTTCGACCGCGCGATGCACGGCGGCAAACTACGCTATGACGACCTCGCGCCCGCCACCCGCCGCGCCTGGCTTCGCGCCGCGGCCGGGGTGGCCGAAGGGCTCTAGCTGCGCAGCGCTCTGGGCCAGGTACAGCTAGTTGGCGCCGACGACCGTAAAGCTCGTATTGACGAAGATGTGGTGCGGCCAGTTGACGCCGATGTAGTGGACCTCGTACTCGCCGCTGCTCAGCTTCACAACACGATCGACGACGCCGCCCGGGTAGGCGGCCAGCGCGGCTTCCGTGGCCTTATCCGCTGTCGTTCCGCTGACGATCGTGCCCGATCCCTCGGTGTAGTTCGCCGGGATCTGACCGTCCTGCTTTGCCGCACTCGGTGCACCCTGCTTGAAGGGCGCCACCGGTGACGCCGAGTAGGTGGTTGATCCGCCGCTGCTGGTCGGCTGCACGACGACCTGGGTGGCCGTGATGGTGGTTCCGCTGGTCGTCCCCAGCACGAGGACGGAGGTGCCCGTTGTGATGGCACTCGCAGTGGTCGAGCTTGTGCCGTTTTGGTATGTCGTGGCGGACGCCTCGTTGACGGTCACCTTCTGACCGGCGGATGTCGACAGTGTGAAGCCCGACGTGGTCACGCTGCTGACCGTGCCGGATGATCCCCCTGCGGCCGGTCCAGAGCGAGAATTGGATCCCCCGCCGCTGCTGCCGGGCACGCCGTGCCCGGCCGTTGCAGAGGGCGATGCAGATGTTGAGGGAGACGTAGCTGTCGCCGTGGCGGCACAGCCGGAAAGTCCGATCACGGCACTCAGCGCGACGGCCGCGATCCAGACACTTCTCTTGTTCGACAGCAATCGCCGCACCCTTGGCCGGCGAGGGTTTGTCGGGTCGTTATTCATGATGGCGCTCCTCCTATTCGGGAATCTACTCAGAGGATGCCAGCCGCTCCCATGAGGCTCCTATGGGCGGTCTATACGTACCCTGAATGCGTTTGGCCGACGAGACGAGCGTCCGTTGACCCACGGGAGAGTGGAACGCGACCGGATCGCCTGGCTTTTCTGCATGCTCGGCACCAACGACTCGCAGCGTTTCGACTCACCCACCGGTCCGCGGCTGGTCACCACGGAGGAGACGCTCCGGAACCTCGGCGAGCTTCGGGCCCGAACCCTCGCATCGGATGCGTCGCGCTGGGTGTGGGTGACGCCCACTCCCATCGACGAGACACTCGTCGCGGCCTTCCCGTACTTCCGCCAAGCCAGGATCTTCTGGACCAATGCGGATATCGCGGAGCTATCCGACTGGCTCCGCGCGACCGACGACATCGTCATCGAAACCGCGTCGGCGCTCGCCTCTGCTGGGCCACAGCCGTTCGTGGATGACGGTTTGCACCCCAGCCTCGCCACCCAGGAAGCCCTCGCCGCACGCGTGATCGCATCGCTCGCAGAGACGACGCCCCAATGAATCCCGAAAAAGTCATTCATCGCTTGAAAATGCCCCTCGTTGAGGGGTGATCACTTTTGCCGATATATCGGTAGGCTCAGGGAATTCTTGCCGCCCCCTTAGCGAACCCATTTCACCCGAAGAGAGAATGCCATGCACGGCAGCTCCATTGTTTCGATCATCGTTTTCCTCCTACTCTTGGCCGGCGCTGCCTTGTGGCTGGTGTTATTCCTTCGTCGAAAAGCGGAGCGGCGGCGGCTGATCGACGCAATGTCGCCGGAACAACGCCATCACTACGACGCGGTCGAGGCGCACGCTTCTCGCGTCGCCGAGGCCGCCACGATTGTGAAGTCGGAATCAAACGCTCGCGAACACCGCCTGAAGACAGCCGAGAAGCAGTTGGAGATTGCCCACGAATTCGGGCATGCAATCGTCGGACAACACTCCGGAAAAGGTGGCTCGGTGACTGTGTACCAGCATCAGATCGTCACAGAGCAAGGCACTTATCCGATGAGCGATATCGTCCACGCGTCTGTCGATACTGCCAGGAATCTCGTTACCAGTCGCCGTCCGACCCTGACCCGCATGGCTGCCGGCGGTATTCTCTTCGGTCCGGTCGGACTCCTTGCCCAAGGGCTGCTGACGAAAGGCAAAGTCCACGACAACCGCGAGCTCTACCTGATGATCGAGGGTCCGGGGATCGCCGTTCTCATCGATTGCAAACCGGATGATGGTGCGAAAGTTCGGACGTTCGCCATGGAGGTCAACCGGGCGGCCATCGCGGCAGAATCCGTTGCTGCCATCCGCGCCGGGATGATCTCCCACGCGATGGCCGAACTATTCGATGAGCATGCCGCAACCGGTCCCCTTCTTGCGGCTGTGGCCGCCCTGGAGGAAGCAACCGCTGATACCGCTGCGATCGATTGGGCGTTAGCACGGTGGGAACAGGTGCGAGCTGCCGCGCCCACTTTCCTTCCGGCGGATGCGGCTGGCCTGGAGGATCCGGCCGCAGCGTAGCTCGGTCGGCCAGGAGCCGACCGGATGCCGCCGAAACGAAACGTTCACCTCGGCGACCGCTCCGCTTCAGATCGCGCTCCTAGCCTTTTCGGGAACGAACCACGATCAAGGAGGACGGATGTATCCGACGAAACGACTGATGGCGGCCGCTGCCGGGGCGGCACTGCTGCTCGCAACTTTGCTGGCGGCTCCGGCGATGGCTGCTACCCCCGCCAATGGCAAGGACGCTCCGGGAAACGCCGACATCCACTCGGGTGACAATGGCAACTTCAGCTTCGCCGTCATCGGAGACGTGCCATACGGTGCTGCGGAGATTCAAGCATTCCCGTCCTACATCCAGGACATCAACGCACACAAGGAACTGTCGTTCGTGGGCCATGTCGGCGACATCAAGAACGGCTCCTCGCTCTGCACCGACGCGTATTTCGCCAGTATTCGGAGCGAGTTCGACACCTTCACCCTGCCGCTGGTCTACACCCCGGGCGACAACGAGTGGACCGATTGCCACCGCCCGAACAACGGAGCATACAACCCGCTCGAGCGCTTGGCTGCGGTGCGAGAGCTCTTCTACCCGAAGCCCGGTACCACGCTGGGAAGGCCGATGCAGGTCGAGTCCCAAGCGGGGCAGGGCTACCCGGAGAACGTGAACTTCAGCAAACATGGCATCGCCTTCACCGCGGTCAACATCCCCGGCAGCGACAACTCCATGCTGCCCTGGACCGGTCTGGGCGAGACGGCTCCGACCACCGCGCAAGTGGCGGAGGTCGACCAGCGCACGCAGGCGGACATCCAGGAGATCACTTCCACCTTCCGGGACGCGAAGCGTAATGGTGACCGAGCCGTGGTCATCATGACCCAGGCGGACATGTTCGACCCGACGGTGACCGACCCGGCTCAGGCGGATTACTCGGCATTCACCCCCCTGGTGAAGACGCTGATCGAGCAGTCCAACGCCTTCGGCGGACCGGTGGATCTCATCAACGGTGACAGCCACGTCTTCAACGAGGATCACCCGCTCGCGGCCGGATCCTCGTGGTGTCGTTCTACGGGCAGGGCACCGCGGCGAAAAATCTGACCCGCGTGACCGTAGACGGCTCCTCGAACGCCCAGGACTGGCTCAAGGTCACCTCGAACCCGAAGGGCGCCGCCAGCGTGCTTTCGTTCGCGAGGATTCCGTTCAGCCACCCGGCATCCTGAGGCTGCGGGAAAATCGAGCCATTCCCCCATGCTCTCGAGTCGGACTGTTGTCTATCCCTGTTCTGGCGGTCCGATGAGGGTTAGCGTGGTGGCAGAGGCAGGCGGTACCGCATGTGACTAGTGGCCGACCACATCGGTCCGAGGCGAAGATGCCGTTCTCCCCGAGTAGGAGGGGTCGCT
>JAODMW010000278.1 GCA_025464815.1 Microbacteriaceae bacterium
GAGATGGGCTCGAAGAAGTCGGCGGCCTCGGCGATCGGCATGTCGAGCACCTCGGCGATGTTCTTGCCCTTGTAGTGCACACCGAGGGTCTCGCGGTTGTACCGCGCGCCATTGCAGACCTCGCACACGACGTAGACGTCGGGCAGGAAGTTCATCTCGATCTTGATCGTTCCGTCGCCCGAGCAGTTCTCGCAGCGACCGCCCTTGACGTTGAAGCTGAAGCGACCCGGCAGGTAGCCGCGCGACTTGGCCTCGATGGTCTCGGCGAAGAGGTTGCGGATCTTGTCGAAGACTCCGGTGTAGGTGGCCGGATTGGAGCGAGGGGTTCGTCCGATCGGCGCCTGGTCCACGTGCACGACCTTGTCGAGGTTGTCGAGGCCGGACACCCGCGTGTGTTTGCCGGGGATCTGGCGAGCTCCGTTGAGCTCGTTGGCGAGCACCTTGTACAGGATGTCGTTGATCAGGGACGACTTGCCAGAACCGCTCACGCCGGTGACCGCGGTGAACGTACCGAGCGGGAACTCGACGGTGACATTCTGCAGATTGTTCGCCCGTGCACCCTCGACGATGAGCTTGCGTTTCGGGTCGATCGGGCGACGGACGGCCGGCGTCGCGATCGATCTACGGCCGGAGAGGTAGTCCCCCGTGATGGATTCCCTGTTCGCCAACAGATCTCGATAGGAGCCGGAGTGCACGACCTTGCCGCCGTGTTCTCCCGCGCCGGGGCCGATGTCGACGATCCAGTCCGCGGTTCGGATCGTGTCTTCGTCGTGCTCGACGACGATGAGGGTGTTTCCGAGGTTCTTGAGCTTGACGAGGGTCTCGATCAGGCGACGATTGTCGCGCTGGTGCAGGCCGATGCTCGGCTCGTCGAGCACGTAGAGGACGCCGGTCAGTCCCGAGCCGATCTGGGTGGCCAGACGGATGCGCTGCGCTTCGCCGCCCGAGAGCGAGCCGGCAGAACGCGCGAGGTTGAGATAGCTGAGACCGACCTCGATGAGGAATTCCAGCCGCAGCCGGATCTCACGGAGAACCTGGGCGGCGATCTTCGCCTCGCGCTCCGACAGTTCGAGCAGGCGCATGAACTCGTAACCGTCGACGAGGCTGAGCTCGGAGACATCCGCGATGTTGTGGCCGTGGACCGTGACCGCGAGCACCTCGGGCTTCAGCCGTTTGCCGTCGCAGACCGGGCAGTTGATCTCGCGCAGGTAGGCCGCATAGCGCTGGCGTGCCGAATCGGACTCCGCCTCGAGGAACTTGCGTTCGATATAGGGCATGACCCCCTCGAAGCCGGTCGAGTACTTCATCTCGCGACCGAAGCGGTTCTTCCATTTCACCGTGACCTGAAAGTCGTTGCCCCTGAGGATCGCCTGCTGCACCTCGTCTGAGAGCTCCCGCCAGGGAGTCTTGAGTGAGAAGTCGAGATCGTGGGCGAGGCCCTCGAGCAGCCGTTGGAAGTAGTTGAAGAGCCCCTTGCCGGATTGGGTCCAGGGAAGGATCACGCCGTCGGCGAGACTCAGCTCTGGATCGCCGAGCAGCAGCTCGGAATCGACAGACATCTTGGTGCCGAGCCCGGAGCACTCAGGACAGGCGCCGAAGGGCGCGTTGAAGGAGAAGGTGCGCGGTTCGATCTCGGTGAGCTGCACCGGGTGGCCGTTCGGGCAGGAGAGCTTCTCGGAGAAGTTGCGCCAGGCCCTGTCGCCGGTCTCGTCGACGTAGTTGATGCTCACGAGGCCGTCGGTGAGCCGCAGGGCCGTCTCGAGCGAGTCGGTGAGACGGGTCAGGATGTCATCGGCGGCGACGAGACGGTCGATGACGACAGAGATGTCGTGCTTGACCTGCTTTTTGAGGATCGGCGGATCGCTCAGCGAGATCTGCTCACCGTCCACGATCGCGCGCGAGTATCCGCTCGCGGCAAGCTCTTTGAAGAGATCGACGAACTCGCCCTTCTTCTGCGAGATCACCGGGCTGACCACCTGGTAGCGCGTTCCGGTCTCGAGCGTCATGAGCTGGTCGGCGATCTGCTGGACCGTCTGGCGCTCGATGGGCTCGCCGCAGATGGCACAGTGCGGGATGCCGATACGCGCCCACAGCAGACGCATGTAGTCGTAGATCTCGGTGATGGTACCGACGGTGGAACGCGGGTTGCGGTTGGTCGACTTCTGGTCGATCGACACCGCGGGGCTCAGCCCATCGATGAAATCGACATCGGGTCGATCGACCTGGCCGAGGAACTGGCGAGCATAGGCGGACAGCGATTCGACGTAACGTCGCTGGCCTTCGGCGAAAATCGTGTCGAAGGCGAGGGACGACTTGCCCGAACCGGAGAGACCGGTGAAAACCACCAGGGAATCGCGCGGAATCTCGAGGTCCACACCCTTGAGATTGTGGACTCGCGCGCCGTGGACTGACAGTTTCGACGAAGACTCTACGCGGGAAATAGACACTCTCTATATCCTACGGAAGCCACTGACATTGGCTCGCGCGGTTCGCCAGCGGCGAATGGCCGAGGTCATCAGGACAGATGCCCAGCCGCTTCCATCTGGCGCAGCTCCTTCTTGAGGTCGGAGACTTCGTCCCGCAAGCGAGCCGCCAGCTCGAACTTGAGTTCGCCCGCCGCCTGCAGCATCTGGTCGTTGAGGTCGCGGATGATCGACTCGAGATCGTTGGCTCCGCTCGCAGCCAAACCGCCGTGTCGCGTGAGATTGGGGGTCGGCGACCGCTTGCGACCCTCGCGGCCGCCATTGAGAGAACCGAGCAGGGCCGCCGTGTCCGCGTCTTCCCGGTTGAGCTGGTCGGTGATGTCGGCGATCTTCTTGCGCAGTGGCTGCGGGTCGACACCGCGTTCGAGATTGTATGCCACCTGTTTGGCCCTGCGCCGGGTGGTCTCGCCGATAGCGAGCTTCATCGAGTCCGTCATCACGTCGGCGTACATGTGCACGGCCCCCGAGACGTTTCTCGCGGCGCGGCCGATGGTCTGGATGAGTGACGTGGATGAGCGGAGGAAACCCTCCTTGTCGGCATCCAGTATCGCCACGAGCGACACCTCCGGGAGGTCGAGGCCCTCGCGCAGGAGGTTGATGCCGACGAGCACGTCGTAGACGCCCTGCCGCAGCTCGGTCAGAAGCTCGACCCTGCGCAGGGTGTCGACGTCGGAGTGGAGATACCTGACGCGCACTCCGGCCTCGCCGAGGAACTCGGTGAGCTCCTCCGCCATCTTCTTGGTGAGTGTCGTGACGAGCACGCGTTCGTTCACAGCGACGCGCTTGCGGATCTCCTCGAGCAGGTCGTCGATCTGGCCCTTGCTCGGCTTGACGACGATTTCCGGGTCGACGAGGCCGGTCGGACGGATGATCTGCTCGACCACGCTGTCGGTGATGCCCATCTCGTACCTGCCGGGCGTCGCCGAGAGATAGACCTTCTGGCCGACGCGTTCGAGGAACTCGTTCCATTTGAGCGGACGGTTGTCGAGCGCGCTCGGCAGGCGGAAACCG
>JAODMW010000031.1 GCA_025464815.1 Microbacteriaceae bacterium
CCGCCCAGGTGCTCCTCGCCGTCATGGCGAGCATGTACGCCGTCTATCACGGACCGCAGGGACTCAAACAGATTGCCATCAGGACGACACGGCTCACGCGGTTGCTCGCCCGTGCCGCGACGGAGGCGGGACATACCGTCGTATCGGCCAACTACTTCGACACGATAACCCTGCACACGAAAACCGGCGCCGCTCGGCTCGTCGAGCGCGCCCACGAGCGGGGCTATCTCATCCATCTGAAGGACGAGCATCACGTGCAGCTCTCCGTCGACGAGACGACGACCATCGACGATGTTCGTGCGATGGCGAGGATCCTCGGTGAGGATCTGGTCGACGAGACCGTGCCGATGGAGATCGAGGACTGGATTCCCACCGACCTGCTGCGGCAGAGCGACTATCTGAGCCATCCGGTCTTCAACACGCACCGTTCAGAGACCGCCATGATGCGCTATCTCAAGCACCTCGCAGACTACGACTACGCGCTCGACCGCGGCATGATCCCGCTCGGCTCCTGCACTATGAAGCTCAACGCGGCCACCGAGATGGAGGCGGTCACCTGGCCGGAGTTCGCGAACATCCATCCCTTCGCTCCTGAGGCGGATGTCAGGGGCTATCTCGAACTGATCGAACAATTGCAAACGTGGCTGGCCGACGTCACCGGCTACGACTCGGTCTCCCTGCAACCCAACGCAGGCAGCCAGGGCGAGCTCGCCGGCTTGCTTGCCATCCGCGGCTACCACCTCTCGCGCGGCGATACCGATCGCACCGTGTGCCTCATTCCGTCGAGCGCGCACGGCACGAACGCGGCGAGCGCGGTGCTCGCTGGCATGCGTGTGGTCGTGGTCGCCTGCGACGAGCTCGGAAACGTCGACCTCGACGACCTGCGCGCGAAGATCGGGGAGCACGCCGAGAACATCGCCGCGCTCATGATCACCTACCCGTCGACGCACGGCGTCTACGAGCACGAGGTCGGAGCGATCTGCAAGGCCGTACACGACGCCGGTGGGCAGGTCTACGTCGACGGAGCCAACCTCAACGCGCTGCTCGGCTTCGCGCGCTTCGGCGACTTCGGCGGCGATGTCTCGCACCTCAACCTGCACAAGACCTTCTGCATCCCCCACGGGGGCGGTGGTCCGGGTGTCGGGCCGGTCGCGGCGAAGGCGCACCTCGCCGCATTCCTGCCGGGGCATCCGCTCGCCCAGCGGGACTATCTTGCCGGTCGAGTAGGAGGCGAAGCCGACGTATCGAGACCTGAGCACCGCAATATCGTCAGCGCCGCCCCCTACGGCTCCCCGAGCATCCTGCCTATCAGCTGGGCCTATGTCCGCATGATGGGCGCCGACGGCCTCAAGCAGGCCACGGGAGCCGCCGTGCTGGCCGCTAACTATGTAGCCGTGCGTTTGCGCGAGTACTACCCGGTGCTCTACTCGGGCGACAACGGCCTTGTGGCGCACGAGTGCATCCTCGATCTGCGTCCGCTCACCGAGTCGACGGGAGTGACCGTGGACGATGTCGCCAAGCGCCTCATCGACTATGGCTTCCACGCCCCGACCATGTCGTTTCCGGTGGCCGGAACCCTCATGGTCGAGCCGACGGAGAGCGAGGATCTCGCTGAGATCGATCGCTTCATCGAGGCGATGATCGCGATCAGGGGCGAGGCGGATGCGGTGAAGGCCGGCACGTGGACGCTCGACGACAATCCGCTCCACCACGCCCCGCACACGGCGCAGTCCGTCGTCGAGGGGGAGTGGACGCACGCCTACAGCCGGGAGCAGGCGGTCTACCCGGTGCGAAGCCTCATCCGCAACAAGTATTGGCCGCCCGTGCGTCGCATCGACAACGCCTTTGGAGACCGCAACCTGGTCTGTGCCTGCCCACCTCCGGAGGCCTTCGCCGACTAGTGCTAGCGGCTAGACGCTCCGCGGCCACTCTCCGTTTGTTCCCGTTTGTCAGGTCTGTTCCCGTTCGCCCGGGAACAGACCTGACAAACGGGAACATTCGCCCGGTGCCCAAGGCCTAGAGCGGACTCGCCTAGTGCGGCACCCCGAACAGCCCGGGAAACGCGGATGCGGCCCACGGGTACCCGACGAAGATGGCGGTGTCGATGATGAAGTGCGCGATCACGAGCGGCAGAACACGCCCGTATCTGGTGTAGAGCCATCCGAAGAGCACCCCCATGGCGAAGTTGCCGACGAAGGCCCCGAAGCCCTGGTAGAGGTGATAGCTGCCGCGGAGGGCAGCAGCTGCGAGGATGATCGGCCAGGTCGTCCACCGGAGGTCGCGCAGCCGCGCAAACAGGTATCCGATGACGATGACCTCTTCCTGCACGGCCGACCGGAGCGCCGACAGCACGAGGATAGGCACGGTCCACCAGTAGGTGTCGATGGCGGACGGCACCACGGTCACGCCGATCCCGATCGCCTTGCTGCCGAGATACACCCCGATGCCGGGTATGCCGATCGCCAGGGCCAGCACCAGCCCGAGGAGGGTGTCGCGTCCCGGCCGCCGGAGGTCGATGCCGAGTCGCGCCAGGTGCGGTCGTGAGGCCTGCCAGAGCAGGAAGGCGACCAGTGCGACCGGCACGAGGTCGAAGAAGATCGCGAGGAACTGGTAGATGAAATCGAAGACCTGCCGGTTGCTGAGCGAGCCGTTGAGCGTCGCCGTCTGGCTGGAAAGCGGTTTGGCCAGGGTCAGGCTGTTGAGGATTGATACAACCGAATAGACCGCGGATGCCCCGAGCGACAGCCCGAGCACGATGAGGATTTCGGCGATGATCCGCCGCCGCGAGGGTGGCTCCGAATGTGCGCTACCGAGGAAGGCGTCCGCGGGTGCGCTCATTTCGCCGTTCGCACGGCGCAGGCGGGAGTACCGCCGGGGAGCAGGTGTCGATAGCGGGCGACCAGCGAGTAGCCCAGGGCAGCGGCCAGGGAGAACGGGGGAGTGGCCAGCATCCATCCGCCGAATCGCCACAGCGGGTTGGGCTGATATCGGAGCAGCGCCGACACCGCGAGATGCCCGCCGTACTGGTGGCTGTCCGTCACGAGCCAGACGCGGGCGGATGCCTCGGCTGTCGTCAGCCCGAGTGCGTCGAGATCGGTCCACTGGTATGGCTTGGCCGCCGGCATGACCGGGAGAGTGCGTTCGAGCCATCGCACAGCGGTCGTACAGAAGCCGCAGTCTCCGTCGAACACGAGCAGGGCTTCTTTGGTGGTTTTCGACAAAGAGGGCGTTGGCACGCTTTCGATCGTACGCCCTTGTTTGCGACGGTTCAGACCTTGAGAGCCGCCTGAAACGCAGATATAGTGCGAAATCGCACGATTTGGCGCAACGATTCTTTATGGGACGCAACAATTTATTGTGTCTGTTACCACTGTGTAACGTTTGCCTCTACAGTTTGGCGAGGGGAGCACCCCCTACTTAGGGTTCTTCTTATCTAGCGCGGCAGCACGCTAGGAATCGTGCTGCCGTTAGCTCATCTTGCACAGGAGGAAAATTGAAAATCAGAGGATGGACCGCGCTTGCAGCGGTCGTCGCGGCGAGTGCGCTTGTGCTCGCAGGGTGCTCGGCCGGGGGTGGCTCCGAGGTCGTGAGTGGCACGTCGGTCGGCGCAGCGCAGAACGGTGCGATGACCAGCATGAACGCGCTCACAGCGACGGGGTACTCGACCTACAACTCGAACATCTCGTACATGTTCCAGTCGACCTTCAACTACTACGACAGCAGTCCGAAGCTGGTGAAGAACACGCAGTTCGGCTCCTACAAGGTCGTATCGAAAGACCCGCTGACCATCAAGTACACGATCAACGATGGCGTCAAGTGGAGCGATGGAACTCCGGTCAACGCCTCCGACATGCTCCTCGCCTGGGCGTCGAGCATCACCAAGAACAACAAGGGCACTGTCAACTTCGGTTCGATCAACGCCGGCAGCGGTACTGATCTCATCACCAAGACGCCGAAATTCTCCGACAACGACCGCTCGATGACGGTCATCTACGATCAGCCGTACGTGGACTGGGAGCCGCTGACGGCGCTCAACCCGAACCTCCCGGCGCACATCGTCTGGGAAGAGGCTGGTATCGACAAGAAGACCGGCACGGACGCCCAGAAGGCGCTCGTCAAGGCGATCCAGGACAACAACAGCGCAGACCTGGCGAAGGTCGCCAAGGCCTGGAACCACAACTGGAACTTCACCTCGACGCCGACCGACAAGAAGCTGCTCGTCGTGGACGGTCCGTACAAGGTGACCAAGCTCACCAAGCAGTACGTGACCCTCGAGGCGAACCCCGATTACACCTGGGGACCGAAGCCGAAGGTCGCGAAGATCACGGTCCGCTTCATCCCCGACCAGACCGCCCAGGTACAGGCTCTCCAGAATGGTGAGATCAGCGTGCTGTACGGTCAGGCAACGGCGGACACGGTGAAGGCACTCCAGGGACTCAAGGGCGTCGACACGACGACCTCGGCGACCGCTACGTTCGAGCACGTCGACCTGACCTTCAATAATGGTGGTCCATTCGACCCGAAGACCTATGGTGGCGATGCCGCTAAGGCGCTCGCAGTGCGCCAGGCGTTCTTCAAGGTCGTGCCTCGTCAGGAGATGCTCGACCGGCTCATCAAGCCGCTGTCGTCGACCGCCAAGCTCGACGATTCGTCCCTGTTCATTCCGGGCCAGCCTGGATACGATAAGGCCGCGGCGAATAACGGCTCGTCCGAGTACCAGAAGGTCGACGTCGATGCCGCAAAGGCGCTGCTTGCGCAGGCCGGTGTTACGGCGCCGATCACGGTGCGGTTCGCATATGCGAACGACAACCCGCGTCGCCAGGGCGAGTTCCAGCT
>JAODMW010000043.1 GCA_025464815.1 Microbacteriaceae bacterium
ATGTGGTCCTCGAGACCGAGGGACGCGGGCACTACGTGGGTTGCAACCTCGCAGTGCGTCATTTCCAGGGGTCGTGGTGGGGTGAAGGCGACGACATGATCTTCATCGATGACGACACGTGGCCACCGAGCCTCCATGGCACCGGGATGGAAGACTACTTCGGCCACGCATGGGGCATGCAGAACAACGCGTACCTTTTCAACGGCACCATGGTGCACGAGGAGAATGTGCCCGGTTTCCACCACAGCTATCGCTTCCACATGGCGGACCCGATCCGTTTCTCCAAGCGCATCAAGGTCACATTCGAACATGGCCACGGCAACCATCTGTCTGACGACTGGTCGTCGACGGCGTACTGGTATCAGACCCTGCCCTCTCCGACACTGACGATCGCGCCAGTGGAACAGCGACTGCCGCTGCGCCCGATCGATCGCGTGGTCGAGGCGCCTCTCCCCGAGCTCAGTGACGAGCAGACGGCCGCGCGAGCCCGCGCTGCTCAGCGGATGGAGCGTTTCATCGAGGCTCGCGACGCGATGAGGGAGCAACGTCGAGGCGAGATCGACGAGTGGGAGTCGGGTAACGTGACCCAGGCCCGCGACATCCGCGCCCGCTTCGATGCGGAGGCTGGGGCGTGACCCGGCCACGGTTCCACTTCACGGCACCGCGCGGGTGGATCAACGACCCTCATGGCATCACGTTCCACGAGGGTAACTATCACCTGTTCTATCAGTACGTCCCGGACAGCCTGGTCTGGGCCCCGAACTGCCATTGGGGTCATGCAGTCGGGTTTGACCTGTTCGAGTGGGCTGTAGAGCCGGTTGCAATCGCGCCCGGTGACGGAGACGATGGAATCTGGACCGGGTCCCTGGTCACTGACGACGCCGGCGAATCCACCATCTTCTATACCTCGGTGGCGCAGCCCAACATCGGCATCGGTCGAGTCCGGCGGGCGCACCCTGACGACGATTCGTGGCTAGCGTGGAGCAAGGATGCGGTCGTAGCGACAGCGCCATCGTCTCTCGACATCATCGCCTACCGCGATCCGTTCGTCTTCCGTGATGGGAACACCTGGCGCATGTTTGTCGGCGCAGGCCTCGCTGACGGCACCGCGACGGCCCTTTCCTATTCGTCGAGCGACCTCGCCGAATGGGCATACGACGGAATTGCGGTTCAGCGATCCACGGTTGAGACAGAGCCGGTCTGGACAGGAGCGCTGTGGGAATGCCCTCAGCTCTTTGAATTGGATGGACGGCACGTGATGGTCACCTCGGTATGGGACGCGGATGTTCTGCATTACGTGATCTACGCCGTGGGTGACTACGTCGACGGCACGTTTACTCCGACGACGTGGGGCCGTCTCAGCTACGGGCCGAGCTATTACGCGCCCTCGTTCTTCCGCGATGCTGAGGGTAAGCCGTCGCTCACCTTCTGGCTTCGTCACGTCGAGGATCGTGACGCTGGCTGGGCCAGCGCGCACAGCGTTCCTCACACTCTCTCGCTTGTGGGAGACACACTCGTGGCCTCTCCGCACGCCGGGCTCGAAACCTATCGTCGGGATGTCAACTCGACAAGGGTCGGCGGCCTTGCTGCCGACAGCGTCTGGAGCCCGAATGTCGGCAATCGTTTCACCGTCGTCTCCGGCCCTACCGCCCTCGCAACCATCAGGCACGGCGGTGACGTGCTCGTGATTGAACGGGGCGACGACTCGTGGTCGATGCCTTTCGCGGGCGGACCTGTGCGGGTGATCGTGGACGGACCCGCACTGGAGATTTCGACGGGGTCGGGCGTGTTCGCAATGCCTGTCAGCCCCTTGAGCGACTGGGTGGAGATCGTCGCGACCGGGCCGGTCCAACTGTGGCAACTGACACGATGAGTACTGCGGCCGTCATCGGCGAGTCCCTTGTCGACCGGATAGTGGGTGCCGACGGTGTCGTGCGCGAAGTCCCCGGCGGAAGTCCCATGAACGTTGCGGTTGGACTTGCGCGCCTCGGGGTAGAAACCACTCTCTTCACCCAATTCGGCACCGACCGACTGGGCGGTGTGGTCGCGCGCCATCTCGCCGAGTCGCACGTCAACCTCGCGCGCGGTTCCGTTGGGGATGTCGCCACGTCAACTGCTACTGCGACCATCGACGAAGCGGGTTCGGCTCACTACAGTTTTGACATCCGTTGGTCGCCGCAGCTGGCCATCCCTGCATCCGTCGATGTCCTGCACACGGGCTCGATCGGTGCCCTTCTCGAGCCTGGCTCGGAGCGCGTGCTCGAACTGCTCGAGGCTGCCGATCCCGACACGCTCGTCTCCTTCGACCCGAACATCCGATCGGGTGTCATCGGCGGTCATGTCGAGGTCGTCGAACGCGTGGAGCGGCTGGCAGCGGCGTGCGATGTCCTGAAGATGAGCGATGAGGATGCCGCCTGGCTCTACCCCGCTCGCAGCCATGCGCAGATCGCCGATGAATACCTCGAGCGCGGGGTGTCGCTGTTCGTCATCACCCGCGGAGCACGAGCGTGCGTAGTGCGCACGCCGACGCACTCGTTCGAGATGGTTCCGCCGACAGTCGACGTAACGGACACGATCGGTGCCGGAGACGCGTTCATGTCTGGATTGCTGTTCGGATGTCTGGCCGGTCACAATCGGAAAGCGGTCCTGGGGCGGAGCCTTTCGCTGGATGCAGGTGAATCTATCGTCGCAACCGCGCTCCAATCGGCGGCGGTCACTGTCGGGCGAGAGGGGGCTTCTCCGCCCTACTCTGGCGAGATTGTCGTCCCGTCGTCGAGACCTGGAGCGGCGATCAGATAGTCCGGTCAGGATGATTCTGCCGAGCCTCGTCGCAGGGCCGACCGCCCAGCAACTGCTCCTTGTGGCCAGCTGGACTAATCAATAGGATGATTTCGCGCAAACGTTTCGATCATATAAAACATGGACTCGAGACCTGATTGCCAGCATTGTTGAGTGAACGTTTCGATGGAGAAACCATGCTTATCAAGAAAAGTCCACGCGTTGCGGCGCTGGCCCTGATCGCCATCGTGTCGTCCGTGCTGGGCGCCACGGCCCCCGCGCAGGCTGCGAGCACCGCGCCACACGCATTGGCGTCGATGAGCGCTCTCGACCAGCTCCCTGTTCTCGACGATCAGACGCAGACTGGCATGCAGAGCACCTTTCAACGGAATGGTGGATACGACGACTACTCCGGCTTCGAATACGAGACGACGACCGATCGTATTTATGCGGACCTGACGGGGCCAGGGGAAATAACTCGCATCTGGGCCACGAACCTTCAATCTACGGATCGAATTCACATATATTTCGACGGGGAAACGACACCTCGCGTCGACATGGCGGCGACTGATTTCTTCTCGGGCACAAACGCGCCGTTCCGAGCTCCGCTAGTGATGAACTCTGCGGTTTCGAGCGGGGGATATGTTTCATACCTTCCGATGCTGTTCGCCGGTTCGGTCACGGTGGCTCTGCAAAAACACAGCAACATGAACGAGTACTTGCAAGTCAACTACGAGCAGTTCACCTCGGACACAGTGGTTTCCACCTGGACGAGTTCCGAGTCGGGAAGTCAGGACAGCTCGGCGGTCCGCGCTCTCTGGAACAACGTGGGCACGGACCCGAAAAGTGTTACGGGCAACACGACCACCACCGGCACTGCGAACGTTCCAGCAGGGGGATCGGCGACGCTGCTCGATGTGAACGGACCGGCCTCGGTCTCATCAGTGAAGCTGCACGTGCCTGGCATCAGCTCGCGCACGACATCGCTCACTGACAACGGGCGGGCATTCAATGGCGCAAGCGGCCAGTCTTCATTTGCGGTCGCCGTCAATCCGTCGAGCACGTCGGTGTCGCTGACTCGAAGGCACGACGACGGTGTGGCCAATCAGAAGGCGGAGGTGTGGGTGGACGGCACCGACGCTGGAACTTGGTTCGATCCGGGTTCAGCGGGAACCGCCAACTATACAAAGTGGGGTGATAGTACCTTCACGATTCCGTCGGCGCTGACCAACGGAAAGTCCCACATTTCCGTGCAGATCAAATTCATCAGCTCGGACATCGACTGGAACGAGTTCTACTATTGGGTCAACTCCACGGTCGGCGGCGCCCAAGTTCTCACCGACTCGGTGGATGTCGGCACTTCATCATCCGAAACCGCCCACAGCTATTCGATCCTCGGACAGACATTCAGCGGTACCCAGACCTTCTACTATCAGGACGATCCGGCGATCGCGGCACTCCTCAACTCACTCACGATCAAGATGTATTGGGATGGGTCGACCACGCCCGCGGTCGATAGCCCGCTGGGCAGCTTCTTCGCAATCG
>JAODMW010000059.1 GCA_025464815.1 Microbacteriaceae bacterium
TCCTGGAAGGTGGGGAAGTATAGTGCGCAAAATCAATATGAGCCATAGGTCCAAGATGGCTAGCTCAGGAGCGACTCCAGTCGAATCGGCAGGGCGACCCATCATTGCATCAGTTGAAATAGAAAGAGCGCTGCGGCGTTCCAAGGTCGCCTTTGTCATCTCACTCTTGCTGTTGATCGGATCCCTGCTTGTCGGAATTGTTGGCGGAGGAGCTTCCGTGCCTCTAATACAAGCAATTAGTTACAACTCTTCATTCACGTCACTTTCAGAGCGCTTGAATCATGAATTGGATATTTTTCTGCTAGATGCGGCAATCATTTTTGGTATCGGGACACTCGTTGGATTGTCGGTCATCGTGGCAACCAGCATCGCAAAGTCGAAGACCGGCAGCACGTTCTTCACCCGTTGGAGCACTTTGGCGGCGGTGTTGGTACCGGTGGTTGGGTCCGTCGCCTTTATCGTTTGCGTGATCGTGCGAATAGACCCCAACGCAATGTAGCGATCTCGACACTGTTGCGACAGTCTCGACCCTGTGGGAGCACTGCGCCAGCTAACGAACAGGGCCAGCTGTCACCTCCTGATCTGTCCGAAGTCGGTCCGGCGTGTATCGCAGCTGTGACTCGTCCTAGACGTTTTACTGGAGCATTCTCAGTTTCGAGGTGGTCGGAGGTTCCAAATGTCTTCTACAGATGAAGATCACCAACGCTTGGTTGCCTCCACGGAGCGCCTCGTCCGAGGCGGCTGGGATGAGCTGGAAAGTGCTGTCGTCGTTTACGGCCAACCTGCGTTGGCACCGGAGACTCGTGCGTCGGTGTCGATGGGAGTGATTCGCCGGATTGGAGTATCAATCCGGCGAAGGCGCAGCAGTACAGCTACGACATCGACGGCAAGCTGCTGGTGCTGAAGGATGCGACCGGTGGGTGTGGGGTGAACACGGCTGCGGGTGCTGACGGCAACCGCACCGCGTCGTCGGATTCGTTGGATGGCGGCACTCCGCTCACCATCCAGTCCTGTTATGACAATGCGGACAGGTTGACGGGGACGACGACGTCGGCGACGGGCACGGGGAATCCGGTGAATGCGGCGAACCTGACTGCGGCGGGGGCGACCCCGTCGTTGGTGTATGACGCGCACGGGAACACGACGACTTTGGCGGATCAGAGTTTGAGTTATGACGTGGCGGATCAGCACATGAAGACCGTTCTGACGGATGGAACGACGATCACATATGTGCGGGATCTGACCGGTCGGATCGTGCAGAGGTCGGGCACGTCGAGTGTGGATCGGTATACCTATAGTGGTGCGGGCGATTCCCCGTATGGGCAGTTGAATGCCAGTAATGCGCGGGTGTATCGATGGTTGTCTCTGCCGGGCGGTGCGATGGTCTCGTTCGATGGGAACGGGGTGGCGACCTGGTCGTATTCGAACCTGCATGGGGATGTGATCGTGACCGGAGATGGGTCGGGGCCGGTGGCGGTGTATGACCCGTTCGGTCAGTCGATGAACCTCAGTACGGGGAGTTTGGGGACGCAGAACGCCGACGAGAGTGCTGCGGACACGATTCCGGGGAATGTGGACTTCGGTTGGTTGGGGACGGCGAAGCGGATGTATGAACACGGTGGGACGGTTGCCACGTTCGAGATGGGGGCCAGGCAGTATGTTCCCGCGTTGGGTCGGTTCTTGGAGGTCGACCCTGTCGAGGGTGGTGTCTCCAACAGTTACGACTACCCCGCCGATCCCATCAACCACTTCGACCTGTCGGGCGAGCGTTGCGGAACTAAGGGCCACGTGCTGTGTTCATCACAGACAACTGCTAAAGCAGCCTCCAGCGGAAGGGGCTCGTCGGGAGTGCCCTCGTTACCCACTCGCCCGTGCCGGGTAAGCTGCCCCGTCATAAGCTCGCCGCTGGCGCCCGACAGCAAGCAAGCAAAGTTGAATGCAGTGCGAAAGTCGAATGTCGATGCTGCGCTAGATCTGGGAATCGAATTTTGCACTGCCCTGTGCGTTGGATACAACATTTCGCTGGGTTCGAAGGTGGTTCAGACGATCACTATGGGTGCCGGTCTGGAGGTTGGATTAGCCGGTCACATCGGTGCTGGTATCGGAGGTGGAACTGGCTGGGGGCTGTACACAACCTGCACGGCAGCGGCCCTAGTTGGCGGCTACTATGAGGCAGGCATCGCACAGACCGGACCTGGCGTATCAGCAGGCCTAGCAATAGGCGGCGGAGTTGGATGCTCTGGCGGGGCGAGTTTGTCTTGGTAATTGTGCTTTTCGATTTACGTCAATATGGGAGTGAAATGTCAAGTGTGATACCGACTTTTGCAATCGGAGCTATTTTCATCCCGCTCGGGCTGACCATCTTTATTCACCGCGTCAGAGTTGCCCGATATGTTGCCAATTCGCAGAAGAGGATTCTAGGTAAAGCATTGCGTGAGCCCAGCCCCGGCGATGCCCTTGGTATGGGCGGAGTGGGAATATTCATGTCGTTATTGGGCGTCGGTTTGGTTGCGGGAGCGCTCGTGTCAGCTTTTAGCCTTCCCGGAGGAGCGATTCACTAACCTGCACTCACCTCGCTGCATGTTGAGACATCGTCTAGAAGGAACGACCTTTGCGGGCATCACGTTGAATCGATGGGATGCACCTCACGCTATCGCCAGCGGGAAGCATCGAAAGACTTCGCCCAAGTGGATCGTCATCCCTTCGAGGCAGAATCGAGTCGCCCAGGTGAGCGGCGAAAACCGGGTACGCTCGGCCTCTCTGTCAATAAGAAGAGCGGCTCGTCACCCACGTCACCACCCGTCAGGAGTCACTCAACCCTCAGTTAAGTTTGGCATCACCAGTTCGTTTGAGGTGGGTGGAGCCCAAGCAGGCCGCCACAAAGACAGTTAGGCGCATGCAGAACTTACTATCAAGAATCATGTAGCTGGGAGAAGGTTGCCGACGCGACGGGATGGTTTGATGCTCGGACAAAAGAGGCGGGTTTTGTCGCGGAATATGTCGCCGGTCACGGGGGATATTGCCCACCGGGACAGGGAATGAGTTGTCGATAGGAAGCGTGACGATGACTGAATTCCTATTCAGCGGATGGAGTGCGCGAACGATCAGAAAGTCTCGGAGTTCGTTCGAGGAAGGCTTCCTGCTGCTGTTGCACAATAAGTATTCGCCCGAGGTGGTTGCACGGTTGCATGGTTCTTCAGCCGTGCTGGCAGACATGTACGCCTTTCACGATCAGCCCAAGGCCGGTCCGGCGCTGGTCTACCGTCGATTCATCGAGTTTGATGCTGAAACCGAGCGGTTCGTCGCGGAGTATTTTGCGGATGATGGACCGGAAGCGGCGAGCGCAGAGCAGGATGAGCTTGTCGAGTTGGATGTGCGTTCGTCGCCGGGGATGCCAGAAGAAGTGTTTTGGTCGTGGATTGACGTGCTCGGCGGGCAGCTGTCAATTGCGTCGATCGGGAGTCTTTCCAGGAGGCTTGCGGGTGAATCCGAGGAGATGATTGCGGGTTTCGAGCAGACCTTGGCGCGGTTGCTGCACGCGATCGACCATCCGGCGAACGCGCTCGACGTAGATGGGTTGATCGCGGGGCGTGCTCTCGGTGGAGATGCCTCTCTGTACTGGCGGTGCGCGGTTGTCGCGGCTGGCCGTCAGGTCTATGAGCAGCTGTTAGCTAATCCAGGCACCATCGTCGTTGAGCGGGATGCTCCTGAGGGCGAGTACTTGCTTTCGGTGGCAAGTGACGCATTTACCGCCCGAACTGGGCAACAGCCCTATTTCCTAACTGCGGAACCCTACGAAACCGCCTCGATTTTCTCACTCTGGGATACAACGCGAGAACAGTCACGCCGACCGCCGCTTCCGATGATCTCCAGACTGGAAGGGCAACAGCGCCGGTTGGATTCAATTGCTCGGGTTGAGGGGCTGGAGGTTCCCACCGCTGATCCCTGGTACAACGTGGCCACTGCCGCGAGGTTGTTCGCAGGCAGGATCGCGACCCGCGTACAGGGCGGGTACGAGGAAAACGTCATCTTTTTGCCGTTGCCACCAACCGGCGACCCTGTCTCGGCTCTGAACGAAGCGATCAACAAGCTCCTAGGCGCGGACTCGGTCGTTGTAGCGGTGGCCGCACCCCAGTTGGTGCATCACGCGGCGTTGCCGATGACAGGGATTATGATCGCCCCGATCAAACGCACCCTGCGGATGACCATGCCCGACTACCTAGAGCGCTACCGACATGTTCCGGCGACGATTGCCGCAAACTACGTGCAGTCATAGACCGAATACGACACTCATGAGAGTCAACCTCGTAGAATTTGGACTCCTGGAACCCTGCCGGTGGATGGGGAGGTCAACCAAGCGGTTGGGAACGGAATGTACCCTTGCGATTTCGGTGCTAATGAGGTGCTAATGAAGGGTTCTGATGAGTGAAATCGTGGTGCCTGTCGGAGTCGACGTCCGATCGGAACCCGCGCTCGTTTCATTGTGGGGTACGCTCGCACCCATCGCATGGCTTGCAATCGTCGCGGGGTACGCCTGGGTGACAGGTGAAAATCGTGCACCGGACATCCAAGGTATCGGTTACCTGCTCGCATTTGGATCCTTTTTCGTGATCCCGTGTATTTGGTGCGCAGTTTTGGCCACAGCAATTGCAGCCCTCGTCTCCCAAAATAGGTCTAGACGCTGGCTTGAATGGTTGGCGATTTCGATCGTCCTGATCGAGATAATCATCGCCGTGGTCTGGTTCAGAAGTCTTCGGGGCGATTAGTTGATGGACAACCGCAAGAGTGATTTCGAAGCAGGGGTAGCGAGAGTCGATAGCGTCCTGGTGTCGGCTACATGTTATTTACCGAACGAGAGCGCTCTTTCGGTTCGTGCTCGTGAAGTGGCGCGCAAGGTCGTCATCCGATCAGACTCGACCGTAGCCGTGCGTTTTGGGACAGGTTCGGTGGAATCCAATGACGCTGAAGAGCGACAGCGAAGGTTCGAAGAGACTTGTCGGAACCTGTTGTCTGAAATTCGTGAAGCAGGAATCGACAGAGATTTTGTGAAACGGACTGGCGCGCACTTGAGACTCTCTATCTCGCTGTCTCCCGAAAACGGCCAAGCAGGGATCGTTCTTACCCATGAATTGCTTGCTGATTGGTTGGACCTTCAGACCGATATCCTGTTGAACGCTTACAGCCCGGAGTGAGGCGCCAGCGAAAGGTTCCTGGCGACGATGACCTTTGCGGTTGCCCCGGTCTATTCCGTACATGAAATGGGCCTAACTCTATGAGAATCTCTGACTTTGAAGTAGGAGACGTCTACTGGGTTGCTCCATGGATCTCGCTATTTTCTCGACAAGTTCAGAACCGCGATTGGGCCGGGGCAAGAGAGTCGGTCGATCAACTCAACTCGATTTCCGCATTCGATGAAACCGAACTTGATCCGGTTTCGGAGGCCTTCGAAAGGCTATTCACTGGCCGTGTCGAGTGGACTCCCGAAAACACAATCGACCTCCATAGAAAGCTGTCGCACCGGAGGCGTACAAGGAAGCCATGAGGTCGATTTTTCGACGCCTTTGCAGCAGTCCCTAATTGGCCAAGCCTCGCCTACCTAACTGTCACGTTCGATCCGATCCGATCCGCGCCAAGGCCGCTATATTGCGATAGTGATCGAAAAGACAAGAGGATAATTCGATGATTGCCAATGTCGTCCTATTCGCCATTGGCCTTGTGTCCTTTGTAATCGGCGTACTTCTTGTGCGCTATCGCAAAGGGGTTGCTAAGGCGAATGCGGAAGCGAATCGATCTTTTTTTGGCGAGCTTGGCGAGCGTGTGGCAAACAATTCGACGCCTTTTTATGCTGCAATGGTCGGGATGGTGGCCAGTTTGATCGGCCTATTCGTGATGATCGCGGCCTTTTTCTATCATCAACACTGAGATAGCTCTTCATTCGAGGACACCATTCTTTGACCCAAGATACCCGTGCACAGCTATCGAAATCATACGAGTGGCGATGAAGTCATACCGATGACTATTGATGAGAGGTTGAGCGTGGTCACCGAGTGGTTATTGTCGACTTTTGCACCTGAACAGCGTGCTCGCATTGAGGGAAATCGCGCCCGGTACCGGCAGGCTGGCGCCCCTTGCTGCTGGTTGGTAGTGGGAGGAGGGATTACTGCGGAAGCGATTATTGCGCCGACAGTAGGGGTAGGACTGCTGAAGGTTTCGGTTACTCGTTTTCTTAGGCCGCGGTTGCGGTCGTTGGTGTCACTATCGTCCTGGTGCTGACCATTCTGTGCGCCGCAGACAATGGCGGAGTCATGCAAGACGGCACTTCTCTAATAGGCCCCGTTAGAGATTGGGAGTAGGCATTTGATTCGAATCAGTGATTTCGACGTGGATGACATTCTTCCGATAGAGGCCTTAGCGCTTGTTCATCAAGCGACCAGCAACGAACTTTTGGACGCTGACGATGAGCGACAACTGATGGTGCTTGCCCCCGATCGTCCCCTTGCCGCCCTCGCCTATGCTCACTATTCCTATGAGCAGGTCATGGACGAGGAGCAAGCCAGTCAGATGATTGAAAACCTGAAACACCACCTCAATGACCCATCTCCGAGCATCGTTGCTGCCATCGCCCTGATGATTGAGGATGTCGATGCGTGGTTGGGGAGGTCTTCGCTGTCGTCGAAGGCGGAGCGCGGGACACTCGCGCTGGAAATGCTGGAGTTGTCGACTGGTCTCCGGCCAGATTGGGTGACCAACTGGCTCTATCTCTGTGGGCTCAAGGAAGAACAGAAGGACTGGCAGGGTGCGTTGGCATGCGTGGAGCGGTTGGTCGATCGGCCCGTGTTCGGCCGTGCTGCCCTCGATCCGGTCTCGGAAGCTTTCGAGGTCCTCTTCACCGGAAGGGTCACGTGGACTCCCGCGCGGGCAGCCGAACTCTCGAAAAGCGTCGCTCGCCGGATGCGGAGGAGCGTCCTTTCTTCGCTAGTGCGACGCCTGCGGCCGCAGTGTTGATTCGCCCCTCCTTGCCATTGGGGCTGATGCTATGAAGCGCATTGCGACGCTGATTATCCTGGCTTGCCATGGTTGGGATGACCATGTCTGGATGTGACAACAATTCCTTTTGGGGTCCGCTGGCGATAAGGCGTGATGGGAGTGAGCTTCGCGTAGCAATGTGTGCCGATCTTCGTACTGTTGCCATTCGCGGAAGCGAACGACCTGACGGCAAGTGGTCCGAATTTTGGTCGCTGGCCGGCGATAGCAGGGTTGAAACGAACGAGATACTCACTCCCGGAACGATTCGGTCTGGCTTCGTCGACACTCTGGCTAACCAACCTGATATGAGGGAGAGGGGGACATTCTTCTGGCCGTCGATCTCATCGACAAGGACCAGAACTTCTCCGCGGGGTTCGCACTGGGCGCAGGTGGTCTTTCAGACAAACAGTGGCTGCATCCGGACGGAAATCTGACAAAGAAACCTTGCACCGGTATCTACGGTCCTTCAACCTAGGGAGGGAATATTCGATGGGCGAGTTCGGAGAGTGGAGGAATTGATGGCACATTTGTGGACCAACGTTCTTGCTGGATTCTTGGGAGCGGTCGGAGTTGCAGTCGGGATTCTGATGTGGCGGAAGGCAGGTAGGACAGCGTCGAAGTTAGGTCGATTGCAGTCGCGCTTTTATGGAGAACGGATTGCTGGACGGGTGATGACCAGCTCCAATGTTCGTGTCGCGGCTTTGGGTTGGATGGTCATTGGTTTGGCCATGGTTACTCTCGCGTGCTTCGGACTTTTCGCTTGACAACTCACCAACCCTGCGACGCAGGGATGTAGCTTTGCGACATGGATATTGAGGGTGAAGGTGACCAGACGGCGCAGCCTGATCCAGCTCTGCGTGGTCGGCTCGAACCTCCGCCCGTCGGTCGCATGTATCCCGGGATGTATGTGAGTCCGATTCCATTCGGATCGCCTCCCGAACAACCGGTCACCCTCGTCGGCGAGGTACCGTGGGAACTCCGGGAGTAACTAATGAACTGGATCCCGTTGGTTGTCGGCCTGGTACTCATTGTTTCCGGAGTGGTCATCTTCGTGAACCGGGTTCGAGCGTCGATAGTCTCTCGGGGATGATCGTCGGCTCAGCCCTTCCGGCCGCCATCGCCATCTAGGCGCTCGCCTTCGAGGCGGTCGAGGACGTCGTTCTCGAGGTCGTTGTCGTCATCCCGGTCCTTCTTGGTGCGCAGCTCTACGATGCTCTTCGCGACCGCGTTTCGGGGGCCGCGAAGGAAGATGTAGGAGACGCAGAAGCCGATCACCGCGGCCGCTACAGCAGCAATGAGCACGTTCACGCCGACGAGCACGAGAAGCGCGAGCGCAGCGGCGAAGACGCCCACACGAATGAGTGAGTAAAGAATCCACTGGCGCGAATACACGACTTCAGTCTAGGCACCGCTTGGTGAAGGTCCGTCGGCGGGATGCAGGATACCGGCCTAGAATCTGCACATGGCCAGGGTGTATCTCATCATCGGAATCATCTCCCTCGCGTTCACGATTTTCGCCTTCATCGACTGCATCAGGACGCGTGACGAAGACGTGCGCGGCATTCCGAAAATCTTCTGGGCCATCCTGATCGTGCTGCTCTCGCCGTTCGGCGGCATTCTCTGGTTCGCCCTCGGCAAGGAACGCTATTCCCGCCGACCAGCGCAGACGCAGGTCGGCACCGGCCCGCGGGCGCCGGATGACGACCCCGCTTTCCTGCGCCAGCTCGGCGAGGACAAAGCGCGCGAGGAACGCATCCGTGAGCTTGAGGCTCGCCTCGCCGAACTCGACGACGACCAAGACAAACCCAAGAACTAGTGCCGGGCTCGAACCCGGCGACGGATTTCTCGGTCGCCGTTCTGGGGGAGTTGATCAGACGCGGCGTGCGCGACATCGTGCTCTGCCCCGGCTCGAGGTCGCAGGCCCTCGCCCTGGCCGCCGCGGCTTTCGACGCCGCTGACCTCGTGCGCCTTCACGTGCGCATCGATGAACGTGTGGCCGGTTTCCTGGCGCTCGGCCTCGCCGTCGAGACCGGCAGCCCGGTCGTCGTGATGACGACCTCGGGAACGGCGGTGGCGAACTTGCATCCCGCGGTGCTGGAGGCGCATCATTCCGGCGTTCCGCTCATCCTGCTGACTGCCGACCGCCCGCCGGAGCTACGCGGAATCGGCTCCAACCAGACGACCGATCAGCTGGGGATCTACGGATCGGCGGTCACCTGGATGCGCGAGGTCGAGGCTCCGAGCGCCACCGGCTTCGATCCCGACTACCCGGGCGAACTCGCGCACGAGGCTTTCTCCGCGGCTGCAGGACACTCCTCACCCCCCGGACCGGTGCAACTCAACATAGGATTCCGGGAGCCGCTGTCGGGGCCGGTCGCACAACTGCCCGAGCTGGATGCTCACGGCTGGCTCCCGGGGCGTGCGGCGAAAGCGACCGTCGTCGACCACGCGCCGAACACCATCGTCATCGCCGGCCACGGCGCGGGACCCGCGGCGGAGGCCTTCGCGCGGTCGCTCGGCGTCCCGTTGCTCGCCGAGGTATCCAGCGGCTCGCGGTTCGGGCCGAACCTCGTCGTCGCCTATCGCGAGCTGCTGAACGATGTCGAGTTCGGCGGTCGGGTGCGGCGCGCCTTCGTGTTCGGGCATCCGACTCTCAGCCGTGAGGTGCCGACGCTGCTGCAGCGCGACACCGTGGAGACCCATATCGTGCGCGGGTCGGCCGCGGAGGCCTACAACCCCGGGCATCGGGCGGTCGGCATCCACGAGGTGCTCGTGCACGAAGGCGACCCCGACGACTCGCGGGAGGCGCGCGCCTGGCTCGGCAGCTGGGTGCACGCGAGCCGCGACATCCTCGAGGCCGACGCGCTTTCGGTGCCTGCGGGCAAGCGTCCCGGCGACTTCGCGCGCGAGCAGCTGGCGGCCTTCCGCGAACCCGTCACCAGACGGATGCTCGTGGAAGCGATGTGGCGCAGCACCTGGCCGCACGATCGGCTCGTGCTCGGGGCATCCCGTCTCATCAGGGTCGCGGATGCCGTGCTGCCGGGCAAGAAGATCCCGGTTCACGCGAACCGCGGCCTCGCCGGCATCGACGGGACCATCTCGACCGCGCTCGGAATCGCCATCGCGAGCCAGCACGGCGCGGGCGCCGTCGGAGTCACCCGCGTACTGCTCGGCGATCTGGCGACCCTGCACGATGCCGGCGCGCTGCTCTTCGGCCCGGGTGAGGTGAAGCCGCGCATCCAGGTCATCGTCGGCAACGACGGCGGCGGCACCATCTTCGACGGGCTCGAGGTCGCAACGACCGCTCCGAAAGACGCCTTCGACCGGGTGCTCTACACGCCGCAGTCGGTGGATTTCGGTGCGCTCGCCGCGGCCTACGGCTGGGACTACCGCGCCGCGACCAACCGCGGAGAGCTCGACGAGGCGCTCTCCGCAACCGGCGGTGCCACGATCATCGAAGTGCCGCTGTCGCGCGAGTAGCATCGGCGCCATGGCACAGTCAGCGTGGAAATCCAGCCCGGGCGAGCTTCTCAGGGTCGAGCAGGGCTTCGTTCTCGCCGATATCGACACCTTCTCGACCCCCGGCATCAGCGGCGGCAAGAAGACCGGCGAGAAGATCCTCGCCAAGCGCGCTGCCGAGCTGAACGACCTGCAGGAGCGGATGTGGGCGGAGAGCCGCTACGGGGGTCGACGATCGCTGCTGCTCGTGCTGCAGGCGATGGACACGGCCGGCAAGGGTGGCATCCTCGAACATGTCGTCGGCGCGATCAGTCCCGAAGGCGTCAGGGCTTACGCATTCAAGAAGCCCACCGAGGAGGAACTCGCCCACGACTTCCTCTGGCGCGTACGCAAGCAGTTGCCGACGCCCGGGGTGGTCGGTGTCTTCGACCGTTCCCACTATGAGGATGTGCTCATCGGCCGGGTGCGCAATCTCGCCGAACCGGCCGTGATTGCACAGCGTTACGCGCAGATCGCCGAGTTCGAGCAGGAGGTCGTCGCGAGCGGCACCACCATCGTGAAGGTCATGCTCCACATCAGCGAGGCCGAGCAGAAGGCGAGGCTCACCGACCGACTCGAGCGCACCGACAAGCAGTGGAAGTACAACCCGGGCGACCTCGACGAACGCGCCCTCTGGCCGCAGTATCAGGAGGCATACCAGCTCGCCGTGCAGAAGACGTCGACAGTGGATGCCCCGTGGTTCGTCGTTCCCGCCGATCACAAGTGGTACGCCCGCATCGCCGTGCAGCAACTGCTGCTCGATGCCCTTCGCGGAATGAAGCTGGACTGGCCGCGGGTCGACTACGACGTGGAGGCGGAGAAGGCGCGGTTGCGTGCGGGTTGAGTAGCGCCGTCTACGGCGCGTATCGAAACCTCCGTCACCGTGAGTGAGGTTTCGATACGGGCGCTGAGCGCCCTACTCAACCCGCTCAACCCGGTTTCGATACGGGCGCTGAGCGCCCTACTCAACCCGCTCAACCCGGTTTCGATACGGGCGCTGCGCGCCCTACTCAACCCGCTCGGCAGCGCCCTACTCAACCCGCTCAACCCGCGAGGGCCTCGACGATCGGTCGGAACTTCATTCGGGTCTCGAGCAGTTCGCGCTCCGGCACCGACTCGGCGACTATGCCCGCGCCGGCATATGCCGTGATCGTG
This sequence comes from Microbacteriaceae bacterium, assembly GCA_025464815.1. Taxonomy (GTDB): domain Bacteria; phylum Actinomycetota; class Actinomycetes; order Actinomycetales; family Microbacteriaceae; genus Lacisediminihabitans. Next base: position 11,680 of record JAODMW010000059.1, read on the forward strand.
CCGGAAGCGGAGACCTGCGCGCTCCGCAGCGCCACCGCCCACTCGCCGTCGCCGTCCGCGCCGACCCAGCCGACCGGTCCGGCGTAGCGGCCGCGGTCGAACGGCTCCAGTTCATCGATCAGCCGGAGAGCATCGCTCGTCGGCGTGCCAGCGACTGCGGCGGTGGGGTGCAGCGTCGCGATCAGGTCGAGCGACGTCGAACCGTCGGTGAGATCGCCGTCGACATCGCTCGCGAGATGCCAGAGGTTGGGTAGCTTGAGAGTGAATGGCAGCTCGCTCGCCGTGACATTGGGACTGTGGGCGCGCAGTGAGGCGAGCACGCTCTGCACGGCGAACTGATGCTCGTCCTGGTCTTTCGCCGACGTCGCGAGTGCCGTCGCGGCATCCTGGTCGGAACGCTCGTCGGTGCCGCGCGCCGCGCTGCCCGCGAGCACCCGTGCCGAGACCGAGCGGTCGTCGACGCTCACCAGGGTCTCCGGGCTCGAGCCGATGAAACCGTCCACGCTGAACGTCCAGCAGTCGGGATAGCCGAGGGCGAGGGTGGCGATGAGGGAGCGGAGGTCCGCGTCATCCGGGATCCGGCCGACGATCTCGCGGGCGAGCACGACCTTGCTGAGCTCATGACTGCGGATGCGGGCGACCGCGGATGCGACAGCCTCGCGGTAGTCGTCGGCGGACATGGTGCCCGGCTGCAGCGCCACACGAAACGGATCATCGACCGGATCGATAGCCGGGATCGAGAGAGGCGGGAGCTCACCGACGCCGATGCGGGTGATCCAGCTCTGGCCCTTGTCGCGCCCGATGATCACGGAGGGAACGATGAGCACGCTGGTCTGGGCGGAGTGGTCGGAGAACGCGAAGCTGCCCATCGCGATGAGTCCGGTGCCGGTGCGGGCGAGCGGATCCGTCACCGTCGCGGCCGCGACGACCCGCTGCCAGGCGGCGGCCGCATCCGTGATCCTGGTCGGACCCGCGAGCTCGAGTCGCAGTGCTTCGCCGAGCCCGACGAGGCCGAAACCGCGGCGCATCCAGAGCAGCGGATGCCGACGATCGAGCATCGGGACGAGCGGCCCGAGATCGGCCGTTTCGGTCGTCTCGACCGTGAGCGACGGTACCGGAATCGCAGGGTTCGAGGGTGCGGAGCCGGTCACGATGCAAGCCTATCCCGCCCTTTCCAGCGGCCCGCTGGCCACCAGAGACGCTGAACTAGACTGGACGGCGTGGCCAAGGCAGATTTGAGCAAGCAACCCAGGGAGGTTGCCGAAATGTTCGACGGGGTCGCCAAGCACTACGACCGTACGAACTCCGTTCTCTCGATGGGCAATTCACTCATCTGGCGCGCGGCCACGGTGCGCGCCGTCGCTCCCCGGTCGGGCGAGCGCATTCTCGACATCGCGGCGGGTACCGGAACGAGCTCCGCCGCGCTGGCAAAATCCGGCGCCGAGGTCGTGGCCGCCGATTTCTCCGCCGGCATGATCGAGGTCGGTCGTAAGAAACATCCGAACATCGTCTTCGTCGAAGCCGACGCCATGGCACTGCCGTTCAAGGCGAATGAGTTCGACGCCGTCACGATCTCTTTCGGGCTGCGCAACATCGAAGACCCCAAGAAGGCGCTCGCCGAGATGTACCGGGTGCTCAAGCCGGGCGGCCGCCTCGTGGTCTGCGAATTCTCCAAGCCACCGCGGGCGCTGTTCCGCGCGGGCTATGCGGCCTACATGCGGTACATCATGCCGACGATCGTCGATGCGGCGAGCTCGAATCCCGAGGCCTATACCTACCTCGCCGACTCGATCCGGGAGTGGCCCGACCAGGTCACACTGAGCCAGTGGATCCGCGGAGCAGGCTTCACCCGCGTCGCGTATCGCAATCTCACCGTCGGCGTCGTCGCCCTGCACCGCGGGCGCAAGCCGGCGCGTACACGCGCCTCCCGTTCGAAGGCTGCCACCCGGCAGACGTCCACTCCGGCCGCATCCGAGCCAAACGACACCGCGGCTCCGAAGCCCTAGGGCTTCGTCGCTCCCAGACGTTAGGTTGAGACAGTGACTCCCAGCGTGCCGCTCACCAGGCGCAGCAATAGCCTCACCTCCGCGCTCGGCCTGGGCGAGAAGCTCTTCTCGTCGGCGAGTGAACGCCGGTTCGCCGATGCGATCGAAGCGGGACTCGACGCCGTCGAAGCAGGCCTGCTGCGCGAGATGTCCTTCGCCGACAACCTTGCGGATGTCACGAGCCGCTACCTGCTCGAAGCCGGCGGCAAGCGCGTGCGCCCCACCCTCACCCTGCTGACCGCGCAGCTCGGCAATGGCAACAACGACAGCGTGATCACCGCCGCAGAGGCGCTCGAGATCACTCACCTCGCCTCCCTTTATCACGATGACGTGATGGATGAGGCGAATATGCGCAGGGGCGTTCCGAGCGCGCAGAACGTCTGGGGCAACTCGGTCGCGATCCTCACCGGCGACCTGCTGTTCGCGCGGGCGAGCAAGTTGATGTCGACGCTCGGCGAGCGGGCGATCATCCTGCAGGCCGACACCTTCGAGCGGCTCTGCCTCGGGCAGCTGCACGAAACCATCGGACCGCGTGATGGCGAGGACCCGATCGCGCACTACATCCAGGTGCTGGCCGATAAGACGGGTTCCCTCATCGCCGCGGCGGCCGAGATGGGTGTGATCTTCGGCGACGCCCCCGAGGAGTTGCGCAAACCCGTCATGATCTTCGGCGAGAAGATCGGCGTTGCCTTCCAACTCGTCGACGACGTGATCGACCTCTCCCCGGCCTCCGAGACCACCGGCAAGACCGCGGGAACCGATCTGCGTTCCGGTGTCTCGACCCTTCCGCTGCTCTACCTGCGCGAGCTCGCAACGACGGATCCGGATGCCGCGGAGCTCCTGGCCCGCATCGAGCGCGACGTGAACGCGGCCCACTATGGCGAAGCGGATGAGCGGGAACTCGTCACCGCCGTTGCGGAACTGCGGGAGCACGAGGTCACCCGCAAGACGCTCGACGAGGCGCGTCGCTGGTCGCGGGACGCGGTCGACGCACTCGCGCCGCTACCCGAAGGACCGGTCAAGAAGGCTCTCACCCGCTTCGCCGAAACGATCGTCGAGCGCTCGAACTGAGCGATTCTTGTGGGTCGAGAGCCGGTTTCGATACGGGCGCTGAGCGCCCTACTCAACCCACAAGAGCTCAACCCACAAGAGAAGGACAACTATGACGAAACTGAGACTCGCCATTGTCGGGGCCGGTCCTGCCGGGATCTATGCCGCGGACATCCTGCTCAAGACGGAGCGCGGCTTCGACGTTTCGATCGACCTTTTCGAGCAGCTGCCGGCACCCTACGGGCTCGTACGCTACGGCGTCGCCCCGGACCACCCTCGCATCAAGGGCATCATCACGGCCCTGCGCGACGTGCTCGACACCGGTCGCATCCGGCTCTTCGGCAACGTGCTCTACGGGCGCGACGTCACCCTCGACGACCTCAAGCGGCACTACAACGCCGTGATCTTCGCGACCGGCGCGGTGCGGGATGCGGAGCTCGACATCCCGGGCATCCACCTGCCGGGCAGCTACGGCGCCGCCGATTTCGTGAGTTGGTACGACGGCCACCCCGACTTTCCACGCGAGTGGCCGCTCACCGCCAAAGAGGTCGCCGTCATTGGCAACGGCAACGTCGCGCTCGACGTCGCGCGCATGTTGGCCAAGCATCCGGATGACCTGCTCCCGACCGAAATCCCGGTGAACGTCTACGAGGGGCTGGCTTCCTCATCCGTCACCGACGTGCACGTGTTCGGGCGCCGTGGCCCGATGCAGGTGAAGTTCACCCCGCTCGAGCTGCGGGAGCTGGGCGAGCTGCGCGACGTGGACATGATCGTGCACGACGAGGACTTCGACTACGACGAGGCTTCGAAAGCCGCGATCGCCAGCAACAAGCAGGTTTTCGTGATCGACAAGGTCTTCACGAAGTGGCGGGAGCGCGAGACGGGCAAGGCGTCGCGGCGGTTGCACCTGCACTTCTACGCGAAGCCGATCGAGGTCGTGGGCTCCGATCACGTCGAGGCGTTCAGGTACGAGCGCACCGAGCCGGATGGCGAGGGTGGCGTCCGCGGCACTGGCGAGGTCCGGGAGATCCCGATTCAGGCCGTCTACCGCGCCGTCGGGTACTTCGGTTCGCCGCTCGACCACATCCCCTTCGACGAAAAGCGCGGAGTGGTCCCGAACCGCGAGGGGCAGGTTCTCGACGACAACGACCAGCAGTTGCACGGCGTCTACGCGACGGGCTGGATCAAGCGAGGCCCCGTCGGGCTGATCGGCCACACCAAGAGCGATGCGATGGAGACCGTCAAGCATGTGGTCAACGACCAGGCCAGCTGGTGGGCTCCCGCCCACCCGGACGAGGCATCCGTCATCGAATTGCTCGAGAGCCGCGGAGTGAAGTACACCAACCTCGACGGATGGCACCGGCTGGACCAGCACGAGCTCGCGCTTGGCGAGCCGCAGGGTCGCGTGCGCGTCAAGGTCGTGCCGCGCGAGGAGATGGTCGCTGTCTCGCGCGATGATGTCAGTTCGCAGTGACATCACGCTGAAGTGACATCACCAGTCACGGGCTACTGCACGGCGGACGTGAGGCGTGCAGTGTTGTCCAGCACCTTCGATCGCAGCGGCCGTGTGAGCCACTCGTCCAGGAAGAGCTCACGACTCTCATCGCGATAGCTCTGCTCCACCTCGCGCAACTGCTGCACGATGTGCCGGCCGCGCATCATGACCGAGATCTCGAAGTTGAGGCTGAAGGAGCGCATATCCATGTTGCTCGAGCCGATGACAGCCACATCGTCGTCGATCGTGAAGTGCTTGGCGTGCAGCACGGTCGGGGTCTTATAGAGCCAGATCCGCACGCCCGCACGCAGCAGCGCCTCGTAGTAACTCCTCTGCGCGTGGAACACCACGGGCTGGTCGCCGACTTCGGACACGAAGAGCTGCACGTCCAGTCCGCGATAGGCCGCGTTGGTGATCGCGTAGAGCATCGAATCATCCGGCACGAAGTAAGGGCTCGTGACGATGACCTTGTGCTGGGCGCCGTACAGCAGCGCGTTGAACAGACGCAGGTTGTTCTCGAGATCGAAACCCGGACCACTCGGCACCACCTGGGCATCCAAGGTGGCTGCACTCTTCTCTGGCGGCGTCCGCTCGGACTCGCGAAGCAGCAACTCGTTCGTTTCGCTGTACCAGTCGGTGACGAACAGCGCGTTCACGCCGGCCACGATGGGTCCCTCGAAACAGACCATGAGGTCCTTCCATTGCAGACTCCGTCGCAGGTTGCCGCGCTTGTTGTAGCTGCGATCGATCATGTTCTGCGAGCCCGTGAAGGCGACCAGCCCGTCGATGACGAGCAGCTTGCGGTGGTTGCGCAGGTCGGGGCGCTGATACTTGCCGCGCAGCGGCTGCACGGGGAGCATCAGCCGCCACTCCACGCCGATCTTGCGGAGTTTGCGCAGGGTGCGGTGATAGCCGGGCGATCGTATCGACGCGATGTGATCGAGCAGTACCCGCACCGTCACTCCCCGTTGCACCGCGGCCTGGAGGGCATCGAAGAACGGTGTCGTCGTGTGGTCGAAGGCGAGGATGTAGAACTCGGCGTGCACGGACTTCCTGGCGTCGGATACGGCCGCGGTCATGGCGGCGAGCGACTCGGCGTATTCGGTGTAGAGCTTGGCCGTGTTGCCGCCGACGAGCGGCATGGACCCGAGATTGCGGTTCAGCTCGACGATCGGTTCGAGCCAGGCGGGGAAGGTGGCGTCGCGAGCGACCTGGTCGATGCCCTCGGTGGTTTCGAGGATGTACTGGTTGATCTCGCGCTGCTTCTGCCGACGACGTTTCGGCAGCCGCGTGCTGCCGATGAGCAGGAACAGCAGGATGCCCAGAAACGGGATTAGGAAAATAGCGAGCAGCCAGGCGGTCGCCGTCTGCGGCTTGCGGTTCTGCGGAATGAAGATCACCGCGAACACCCTGATCGAGATGTCGACGAGCAGGGCGAGAACCGCGACGATCAGGGTGATGGTGCCGCTGTCTATCATCTACATCCCGTCGATGGAGCGGCGGCGTTCCGGGCTAGCGGAAATTGACGAATTGGAGGTCGACATCGAGGTCGGCACCCTTGAGCAGCGCCATCGTGGCCTGCAGGTCGTCGCGGCTCTTCGAGGTCACCCGCAATTCGTCTCCCTGGATCTGCGGCTTGACGCTCTTCGGGCCTTCGTCGCGGATGAGCTTGGAAATCTTCTTCGCGTCCTCGGAGGAGATGCCGTTCTTGAGCGACACGTCGATGCGGTACTCCTTGCCGGAGGCATAGGGGTCGCCGGAGTCGAGGCTGCGCAGGCTGATGCCGCGCTTGATGAACTTCGCCTCGAGCACCTCGAGCACCGCCTTCACGCGGTCCTCGGATGAAGCCTTGAGCAGCAGCTTCTCGCCGCTCCAATCCACTTCCGCGCCGACATTCTTGAAGTCGTAGCGCTGCGCGATCTCCTTCTGCGCCTGGTGGAGGGCGTTGTCGGCCTCCATTTTGTCGACCTTGCTCACGATGTCAAAGGTTGGATCAGCCATGCCAGCAGTTTAACGGGCGGCTCACGGGATGATGGGAGACATCATGCGAATCCTCCGAACTCTGGCCATCGGGCTGGCGGCACTGGTGGTCTGCGGAGGAGTCGTCGCGGGCATCCTGATCTTTGCCGCTCCGCGGCCGGGTGGGAACCAGGCTGCGCCGGGGGACCTCCCACGGTTCGCCACGGAGGCCCCAGTCATCCGTGCTTCGGCTCCGGTCGGTGCGGGGGTCGCGGGTCTCGCCGATCCGGCCTGGATCGCCTCGACAGCGCGGGCGACCGGCATCCCTCCGCGCGCGCTGCAGGCCTATGCGGGCGTCGCGATCCAGGTGGCGGATGCAGGTACCGGATGCGGCATCGGCTGGAACACTCTCGCCGGCATCGGCGAGGTCGAGTCGCATCATGGCACGATCTTCGGCGGCACCCTCGACGCGAACGGCACTGCGACCCCACCGATCTACGGGGTGCCGTTGACCGGGGGTGCTTTTGCGAACATCCCCGATACCGACGGTGGCGCGATCGACGGCGACGCGACGATCGACCGTGCTGTCGGTCCGATGCAGCTCATCCCGCAGACCTGGCGCAACTGGCACACCGATGCGAACGGCGACGGAGTCGAGAATCCGCAGAACATCGACGACGCCACGATGGCCGCCGCCCACTATCTCTGTCGTGCGGGTGGCCAGCAACTCGGGCAGGAAGCCGGCTGGCGCAAGGCCGTGCTCGCCTATAACGGTTCCGATGTGTACCTCGGCAACGTCATCCGCAACGCGACCGAATACGCCAAGGACGCCGCCAAGTAATGACAATGCGCCGCTTTGTTGTCCGTGCGGCCGTTACAACCACCGCACGGACAACAAACCGGCGCACCGATGCAGCGGACGAGCGTCGACTGCAACCGCTTGCGATTTTTCTGGGTGCTCTCACCCTGTATCCTTGATTAGCGCGTTCCGCTGACCGGATACACTCGGTCGGGCGCACATGGCAAGTTACCCAAGCGGCCAAAGGGATCTGACTGTAAATCAGCCGTCTTCGACTTCGGGGGTTCGAATCCCTCACTTGCCACCGCAATAGATATAAGGGCTCCGGGATTCTTTCGGAGCCCTTGTTCTATTTCCGGAGCCGTTGGTGCAGCGGCACGTCGATTTGGACTTGGTTTCCGAATAGGACGCTGTTCAGACTTGCGACGCCTACCGGTTGACGACGCGGATGAACTCCGGCGAGCCCCAGATGAGACGGTGCGAAACGTCGGTGCCCGGCTTCGGTGCATCCACGATGCCGCCCTTGCCGTCATAGATGCCGATGTGCTGGCCGGGGTAGTAGACGAGGTCGCCGGCGACGGCGTCGGCCTCGCTGATCTGGGTTCCCTGCCGCGCTTCGGCGACCGCGTTGCCGGTGAGGTGAACACCGAAGGCGTTGTAGACGTAGCGCACGAACGTGTCGCAGGTGAACCCGGTACTGGGGGAGTTGCCACCCATGATGTACGGGACCATGCCGACGAACTGAAGCGCGTACTGCACGACGGCGTCGCCCCCGCCGGCGAGATTGGGCGGGCTGATCACCATGTTGGCGCCGATGGAGAGCGGCGTTGCCGGGAGGGCCGAGCCGCCATAGACGCTCGCGCCATCGACGGCGGCCGCGTACATCACGCTGGACCCGTCACGGATGACCGAGGTCGTCGTGACTGCGCTGCTCACGGTCAATCGCTGGCTGTGCTTGAGCGCCGCGTAGTTCGCCTGCTGCACAGCGGAGGAGACATCACCCGCGGACGCGGAAGCCGAAACGGCCGGGATCGCCATCGTCGCAGCGAGTCCGAGGGCGACGATCATCGCCCCACCCGACGCAACCAGCTGCCGCATACCCGCTGACCGCTTCCTCCGTCGAGACTGGACGGTGTGCGTGCCGAGGTGTGAAGCCATAAAGTGTGAAATCCAAATCAGGGGTGCGTTATGAAAACGTAACCTGACCACCCTAAGGCATAGTCGCGGGATGGTGAACTTCGCGACACGGCGTAGGGTCGCATCGTGCCTGCCGAATCCGCATCCAATACCGCCTTGCTCGCTGTCGCACGCGAGATCGCGCTCGCCGCCGGTGCGCTCGCGAAGGAGCGCCGAGAGGAGGGGGTCGAGGTCGCCGCGAGCAAGTCGTCCGCGGAGGATGTCGTGACCTTTGCCGATCGGGAGACCGAGGCCCTCATCCGGTCTCTCATCGCGGAGGCGCGCCCGAATGACGGCTTCTTCGGTGAAGAGAGTGGCGCGGAAGCCGGCAGCAGTGGTCTCACCTGGGTCGTCGACCCGATCGACGGCACGGTCAACTTTCTCTATGGGATCCCGCACTACGCGGTGAGCATCGCTGTGGTGGAGGGGGAGCCGGATCCGGGGACCTGGCGCGCGCTCGCCGGTGTCGTCGTCAATCCCGCTTCTGGCGAGCTGTTCACCGCCGCCGCGGGCACAGGCGCCTTCCTCGGTGAGAGGGCGATCCGGGTCGCACCGGCGGTCGACCTGTCCCAGGGACTCGTCGGCACCGGCTTCGCCTATCTCGCCGGCATCCGTACCGAACAGGCCGCGATCGTCGGCGGTCTCATTCATCAGGTGCGCGACATCCGGCGGATGGGTGCAGCGTCGCTCGACTTGTGCGCGGTGGCCTGCGGCCGGTTGAACGCGTACTACGAGCGCGGACTCAACCCATGGGATCACGCGGCAGGGGCACTCATCGCGACAGAAGCGGGTGCGCGTGTGAGTGGTCTGCGCGGCGCCGCGGTCTCGCGGGAGTTCATTCTGGCCGCCGAGCCGGCGATGGCTGCCCGGCTGGAGCACGTACTTCTGGGGCTCGGCGCCTAGATCGATAGTGAGTTTGCATCGTTTGGCCCTCCGCGGCCAGTGCCCTATCCTTTATTGATTCGTTACATTTGTGGCCCGATGGTCACACGTCAATCGCCAACCAAACGAAACGCTCCTATTCGCGTTCGTTACTGGAGGACCACAGCAGTGATTTCCGTTCCCACACGCACGCTCTCTCGCGCCGCAGCGCCAGGAGCCCGATAGCCGGTGGGAAATTTCAGCTGGAATCTGGAGCCGAACGATGCCGACGAGGCCGCTGAAATCACGGCGACGGATGCCGTGCCGACGCAGTCTTTCCCCTCACGTCGCGACCTGCGTCAGCGCAGCGTCGCCCCGGTGAGAAAGCCGGCCAGAAAGCCTGCGACAAAGCCGGCCCGCATGCGTGCCACCGGCCCTCGGCCCCGCAAACACAAGGCACGTCTTCTGCCCAAGCTCGCCAGCATCGGGGCGATGCTCGGAGTGGGCGCGCTTCTCGTTGCGACCTCCCTGCCGGCGAATGCCCTGCACGGCAGCGCCGCCCAGGCCTTCGAGGTCGCTACACCCGCGCAGGCGAAGACGCAGTCTCTCGCCGTAGACAGGACGGCGGCTCAAGCTGCACCGGCGCGTGACGCGTACACGGTCGTCTCGCTCGCGCAGCAGATCCGCCTCAAGTACGGAAATCAGAACTTCGCCTATACCAATGACACGCTGGGTACCATTCAATGGCCGTTCCCGATCCCGGTGCCGATCAGCAGCGGGTTCGGTCCGCGCGTCTCGCCCTGTTCCGGCTGCTCCTCCTATCACCTGGGAATCGACTTCACCCCGGGTGCCGGCACCCCGATCGGTTCGATCGCGGATGGTGTCGTCAGCCAGGTAGCGACCACCGGAGCGTTCGGCAATCACGTGATCGTCGACCACGTGATCAACGGCCAGAAGGTGCAGAGCCTCTACGCACACATGCTGGCCGGGTCGATCAAGGTCGTCGTCGGGCAGCAGGTCAAGGTCACCGAGGAACTGGGGCAGGTCGGAAGCACAGGCGAATCCACCGGTGCCCACCTCCACCTCGAGATCCATGTCGACGGCGTTCCGATCGACCCCTTCGCCTGGCTCAAGGCCAACGCCAACTAGTCCTTATCGGGCATTTTCTCGGATCCGATGCAACCGCATGGACCTGTACCCATGATGAGGGCTGTTCATTAGCTCGCAGGTTGGCTATTCTTTACGAATCTGTTACCTGCGCGCCGCGCATGTAGCCGCGCAGATCGTCGAAGAATCAGGCCAGTGCATCCCGCGGGACCGGCCAATCTCCTGAGGAGCACCCGACATGTCAGAAGCAGGCCGCGACATGTCGTGCACCCACGATCGGGCGTCGAGCGACGTCGTGGCCGGATAAGCCGTGGCGGGGCGTCGTCATCGTTCCCGGTCGCCACGGCGGTCGAACTACAGCGCACCCACGCGGGGCAGAGCCCGCCGGGTGCTCGCCAAGCTCATGACGCTGGGCGCCATGACCGGCGCCGCAGCACTGTTGGTCTCCACCTCGCTCCCGGCTAACGCTTTCTTCAGCGCCGCAGCAGTCGAACCGGCCGCCGTCACCACCCGGAGCGTGGAGGTGCAGAGCCTCAAGGTCGAGACGGGAGCCGTTGTCTCGGTTCCCGTGCGTGATGCCTACACTGTGGTGTCTCTCGTGCAGCAGATCAAGATCAAGTACGGCACCCGCTCCTTCTCCTATACGAATGATCCCCTCGGCACGATCCAGTGGCCCTTCCCGGTCGCGGTCCCCATCGCAAGCGGCTTCGGCGACCGACAGGTGGCCAACTGCGGATATTGCTCCACCTTCCATGAGGGACTCGACTTCACGCCGGGCGCTGGCGTCGCCATCCAGGCGATCGCGGATGGCGTGGTCAGCCTGGTGAAGGAGGACACCGGCGGCCTCGGCATCCATGTCGCCATCGACCACATCATCAACGGTCAGAAGGTGCAGAGCGTCTACGCCCACATGCTGGCCGGATCGGTGCGTGTCGCCGTGGGACAGCAGGTCAAGGTCACGGATGAGGTGGGGCAGGTCGGCAGCACCGGTGCTTCGACCGGTGCCCATCTCCACCTCGAGATCCATGTCGACGGCGTTCCGATCGACCCTTTCATCTGGCTCAAGGCCAACGCCAACTAGCGACACCGTCTTTTCTGCCCGGAGGCGCGGCCCGTGTTCGTCAGGCGCGCAACCACACCGTCGTGTCGCCCGGCAGGATGCCGTCGCCGAGCCGTTCGGATGACAGGAGAATCTCGCCTGCGGGAAGCTCGACGGCCGCCTCGCCCGTGTTCGCGATGACGATCACGCCGCCGTTGCGGAACGCGACGATATCGTCCCCGTGGCCGGGCAGCCACTCCACGCCACCCATCCCGAGATCCTGCTCCGCGCGGAGGGCGAGGGCCAGTCGGTACAGCTCGAGCGTCGACCCCGCGACACCCCGCTGGGCGTCGCGGGCGTATGGCGCCCAGTCCGCCGGCTGGGGGAGCCAGCTCCTGCCGGTCGGCCCGAAGCCGTAGGACGGCTTGTCGGCCTCCCAGGGGATCGGCACGCGGCATCCGTCTCGTCCGTAGCGCTCGCCGTGGGTGCGGAACCAGGTCGGGTCCTGTCGCGCTTCGTCGGGCAGGTCGATGACCTCGGGCAGACCGAGTTCCTCGCCCTGGTAGAGGTAGGCGCTGCCGGGCAGCGCGAGCATGAGCGCCGTGGCGGCCCGCGCGCGTCGAAGCCCGAGCTCGCGTACCGGCTTGCCTGGCGACTTCGGGCCGATACCGTGGCCCTGCGGATTTTCGGCGGTCAGTGCGAGACGTGAGGCATGGCGAACGACGTCATGGTTCGACAGCACCCAGGTGCTCGGCGCCCCGACGCTAGTGAAGGCCTCGAGCGAAACGTCGATGACTTTGCGGATGGCCGGCCCTTCCCACGGAGTCTCGAGATAGGAGAAGTTGAAGGCCTGCTGCATCTCGTCGGGACGCACCCAGAGTGCGAGTTTCGAGAGGGGCTCGACCCAGGCTTCCGCACAGAGCACGCGTTCCCCGTCGTACTCTTCGAGCACGTTGTGCCAGTCGCGGTAGATCTCGTGCACGCGTTCCTGCGCCCAGTACGGAGGCGTGGCCGGGTCGTCGGCGGCATGCGCCTCGATCTCAGGTTCGAGTCCGACCGTTCCGCCGCCCATGCTGCCGCCTGAGGCCGGGGGCGTGTAATCGGGGAGGCCGTCCGCCTTGACCAGGCCGTGGGCGACATCCACCCGGAAGCCGTCGACGCCGCGGTCGAGCCAGAAGCGCAGGATGTCGCGGAACTGCTCGCGCACCCAGGGGCTGTCCCAGTCGAGGTCGGGCTGCGAGGTGTCGAAGAGATGCAGGTACCACTGGCCGGGCGTGCCGTCAGGGCGCGTGACACGCGTCCACGCCGGACCGCCGAAGACCGAGTCCCAATTGTTCGGCGGCAGTTCGCCGTCCTTGCCTTTGCCATCGCGGAAGATGTAGCGCCCGCGCTCCGGACTGCCCTCGTCGGCGGCCATGGCCTCCACGAACCAGCGGTGCTGGTCAGAGGTGTGGTTGGGCACGAGGTCGACGATGAGTTTGAGGCCGAGTTCATGCGCCCGCTTCTCGAGCGTCACGAAATCGGCGAGAGTGCCGAAGACGGGATCGACGTCGCAGTAGTCGGCGACGTCGTAGCCGGCATCCTTCTGCGGTGACGTATAGAAAGGAGAGAGCCAGATCGCGTCTACGCCGAGTTCGACAAGGGCTGGCAGCCTCTCGGTGATACCGACGAGGTCGCCGAGACCGTCATCGCCTATCCCATCGGAGAACGAACGCGGATAGATCTGGTAAATGACAGCAGAACGCCACCACTCGTTTCCGTTTGTCATGCAAAAACCCTAGGGCCTGCTAGCTGTGAGGATGAAAGCGCTTGCCCTCGCGGGCGGCGCTACGCTCGTTGCAGGCGCGATGGGTGCGCCATGGACAGGGCCGTCCCGCAGATACTCGACCGAAGGAGAACCGCGGATGTCGTCCCACCCTTCGCAGATCCCGCACCACGACGGGTCCCCGCTCTACGTCTCCGAGGCCGCACCGGCCCTCGGCGACCGGGTTCGGGTGCGAGTCCGCGTGCCGGACTCATTCGGCCCGGTGCTCGCCGTTCACACCCGATCGAACCCCGACCACGAACCGCGTTTCGCGGTGGCCTCGCCTGTCGCCGATGTGGACGGCTGGGAGTGGTGGGAAGCCGAGATCGAGATCGAGAACCCGGTGCACGGTTACCGGTTCCTGTTCAACCTCGCCGACGGCAGCAATGTCTGGCTCAACGCGACCGGCCTCCATCGCATCGAGACCCTCGACTCGGAGGACTTCCGACTCGTGACCTATCCGGCCGCTCCCGACTGGTCGGCGAGCACTGTCATGTACCAGATCTTCCCCGATCGCTTCGCGCGATCGGCTGAAGCGGACACCCGCGAGCTGCCCGAGTGGGCGGAGCCGGCCGCGTGGTCCGACGAGGTCATCTACGTCGGCCCAGACACCCCGCGCCAGTTCTATGGCGGGGACCTCGCCGGCATCGTCGAGCACCTGGATCACCTCGTGCGCCTCGGCGTGAATCTCATCTATCTGACACCGGTGTTCCCCGCTCAGTCCAACCATCGCTACGACGCGCTCTCCTTCGCCGAGGTCGATCCGCTGCTCGGCGGCGACGAGGCGCTCGTCGCACTCGTCGAGGCTGCCCACGCGCGCGGTCTGCGTGTGATCGGGGACCTCACCTCGAATCACAGCGGCGACGCTCATGAGTGGTTCAGGGCATCCCATCTCACGCCGGGAGCACCGGAGAGCGAGTTCTACTACTGGCTCGATGACAACCAGGAGCATTACGCGTCGTGGCTCGGAGTGCCGAGCCTGCCCAAATTCAACTGGAACTCGCTCGAACTGCGCCGGCGGTTCATCGAGGGCCCCGACTCCGTCGTGGCGAAGTGGCTCTCGGCTCCGTACAACCTCGATGGGTGGCGCATCGACGTCTCGAACATGACGGGGCGCTACCTAGACCAGGACCTCAACGAGGATGTTCGCCGCATCATCCGAGGGACGATGGTCGAGACCAATCCCGATACCGTGCTCCTCGGCGAATCCACGAATGACGCTGCAAGCGACTTTCCCGGGGATGCCTGGCATGGCGCCATGACCTACGCCAACTTCACCCGGCCGGTGTGGGGTTGGCTTTCCGAGCCCGGACGCCCCGCGCCCGGCGGGATCGGGATGGCCCTCGGCACCATTCCCTCCTATTCCGGCGAGGAGGTCTTCGCTGCGCATGTGCGATTCACTGCGGCCTTCCCGTGGCGCGTGCGACTGCGCAACATGAACGCGCTCGACACGCACGACACGCCGCGCTTCCTCACTCACGCGAAACCCGGCACGGTGCCAGTGGCATTCGGTCTCGCGGTGACGCTGCCGGGCATCCCGGTCGTCTTCGCCGGCGACGAATTCGGCCTTGTGGGCTCCGATGGCGAGCACTCGCGCACGCCCATGCCGTGGGATGCCGTGGCCGAGTCAGAGCAGAGCATCGCGCTGTATTCGGAGCTCATCCACCTGCGTACCGGGCATACAGCGCTGAACGGTGGCGGCATTCGCTGGCTGCACGCGGGAGCGGATGTGCTCGTGTTCGTGCGCGAATCGGCGGAGGAGTCTGTGCTCGTGGTTGCGGCTCGGGCGGACTTCGAGGTGACGCTGCCTCGATTCGCGGTGGCGGGCCATCCGGTCACCCTGTATGGAGAGGTCGGCGCGATCACGTCGCCCGAGGGGCTCACCCTCAGCGGTTCCGGGCCGGCGTTCGGCGCTTTCGCCCTGCCGGGCATCCATCTGCCGGACTTCTCCGATCCCGGCGCGATCCTGGCGCTCGAGTGATCGCGCGGGCAGACTAAGCTCGCACGGGCGGTGCTCGCGCGGATGCTATTCTCTAACGGTGCCAAAGCGGCTTCGGGGTGACCCGCGTGCCGCTTTCGCCCCCTTAGCTCATTGGTAGAGCACTTCCTTGGTAAGGAAGAGGTAGTGGGTCCGATTCCCACAGGGGGCTCTCGCCTCCCTTCACGGGTGGCGTCCCGGCGGGGTAGCTCAGGTGGTTAGAGCACACGGCTCATAATCGTGGTGTCGCGGGTTCGAGTCCCGCCCTCGCTACATCGAAAAGTGCTGGTCAGAGGCAATATTTTTTAACGCATAATTCACTGCGACGAAGTCCGTGACCACAATTTGACCACATTTGGCTCGATTGAACGTCCGGCTCACAATAGGCGAGTGATGCG
This sequence comes from Microbacteriaceae bacterium, assembly GCA_025464815.1. Classification (GTDB taxonomy): domain Bacteria; phylum Actinomycetota; class Actinomycetes; order Actinomycetales; family Microbacteriaceae; genus Lacisediminihabitans. The sequence continues at coordinate 27,391 of JAODMW010000059.1, forward strand.
CGTGACATTGCGGATGTGTTTTGCTGGCATGCCGGCCCTCGTTCCGTCAAGGTTGCCCTCATATCTACTCAGACCGGGGGTCGTGCATTTCGCACATATCTGCCCTAATATCCCGAGCTCTTCGTCTCATCTAGACGTCGTAGTCGAAGGCCAGATCGCGTAGCGGGAGTGTCGTGTCGTAGTCGGGATGAAATCTTTGGGTACGACCGCGCTCGGCAATCAGGTGGAGATTTTTGCGAGCACGGGACGCGATTACGTACAGAAGCCGTTTCGCTCCGTCTAACTGGTCAGGATCGTTAAAGTGGGGGACCATACCGTTCATGAGTGCGAACGCGATCACAGTATCGTATTCAGCACCTTTGACACCGTGAATGGTCGAAATGGTGATTCCTGTCCTGGGACGGAACACTCGCTTGATCAGCTCGGTGTCGGTTACGAATGGCGCGCCGTCGCGTACCAACCGATCTATTCGAACTTTAGATTCGCTGAAGAACGCCTCGCGCTGACCGACGAGGGTCGGAATGATTCCGGGGTCGACATGGAGACGCTCAAAAATCTCGTCGAAATACAGAGCGAGGTACTCGAGTCCATCCGTGGCGCTGAGATGTATGCCGTTTGACAGTCGCAACAGAGATCGCGGGCTTACGTGGCCAACAGTCACGGACGCAGCCTCCAAATCGTGAAGGATTTCGCGCGCCCAGCGGAGCCTGGACACGAACAGGCGAGGCGATGCTTCCGTGAGCCCAATGCGCGCCAGCTTGTACCAAAAATTGTCGATGTCACGTGAGAACGGTACGAGACCAGGCCCATCAAACTCGTACTCGGGGAGCGCAGCAACGAGGTGACGGGTCAACGAGCCAAGATGCGCCCACCACGGAGCGACGACACAAATCTCATTGGGTGAAATACCTAGGTCGTTCACATTGTGCTTTATTAAGCGCACGATCTCGGCTTCGAGGTCGGCTCGATCGACTGTGTTATTGAACGTGATCTCGCTGGCATACGTGCGGTTCTCGGCAGCGGGTTCGATGGGGCTGCCCACTACCTTGTAGTTTGCAAAATAATCGATAATGCGGGTCGACGAGCGATAGTTCTTTGACAGCTCCATCGCCTTAAGTGCAAGGCCCGTCTGCTTGGAGTAGTCTGCGGCGTCTACGGCGTATCCCCCGAGCGATGTGAAGATAGCCTGATTTGGGTCGCCAACAATTAGCGCGCGAACGTCACCATTGCCCGTTCGAAGGATCGAGGCAATGATTTCGTACTGGATCTCGCGCGTGTCCTGATACTCGTCCACCGCAATGAACGTGAAGATCATCGAGAGCAACTTGCTGATTTCCGGCCGCGATCTGGTGAGCTCCAACGCGTAAAGCAGGATGTGTTCAAAATCCAGCTTCCGATCCCGTTTCAATTCGGCGAAGTAGAGGTCCAACACGGAGTTCACTGCCGAATGTTTCACAACGCTAGGGCATTGCAACGATCGACCTGACGTCGTGAAGTGATAGCCACAGTCGTAATACGTCACCTTAGGGTTCGAGCCGGCACAGAGCCTTGCAATCATCTGTTCCGACTCGTGGGAGTTGATCACTTGAAATCCGTTTTTGAGTTCCGGATGGTAGATCCCATAGGGACGAATGATCCACTCAAGGCAGAACGCATGAATAGTTCCAATCCATAGCTGCTCGGTGTCTATTCCGAGGTCCCCGATCCGTTCCTCGATCTCTTCCGCCGCTCGATGTGTGTAGGTAATCGCACACACGAACTGGCGCTGCGACGTCAGCTTCTGTAGTTCGCTTGCGACCTTGTAGGTCAGCGTCCGCGTCTTGCCGCTGCCGGGACAGGCGACCAAAACAATGCTTCCTGGTTCATCAAGGGCACCCTGCTGCTCCGGGTTCAGGGCATCCGCATCCCAAACTTTCACTTTGCGTATATTTCTAGGACGCCGTTTATCTCGTCGTCTGGAAAGGTCGCCAAGGTCACCGCAGCGATTTGCTCGAACGTCAGCTCCTTCCTTCGAAACGTTTCCACGACGCCTTGGAACGCAGCCCGATCAGCTTCTGAACAGGTCCCGTCATCTACGCGCACCCTCAAGCGATGTGACAGGACGTTCGCCCAGATTTCGTCCGAAAGAGTAGGGTTGGCGAACTTCAACGCCCCCAAAATATAAGGAGGGATGACAACGTGGGGCGTTAGGGCGGAAGCGACAAGTACTGCGAACCAGCCCTTGCCCACGCGCTTTGCAACCTGCAGGACCAAGCGTCCAAATCGGCCCATGTCGCCTGACTCGAAATGTTCCTTCGCGTCGGCTCGCACCTTTTCAGAACGAAAAAGGTCATCGACCAGTCCGACCATAAGATCGACGTTTCCGCAGTCGATGAGATCGACTTCAAAAGTGTGCGGGGCGTAGAAGACTTCAACCCAGTCGTTGCCGTTCGAAAAGGTGTCGAGGCGAACTTTCCGCTCTGCGCCGCTCTTCTGTGAGCGAGCCATGGCGTCGCGACGCTTAGCCAATTTATCATCGGTCTCGCCAGCGCCAATGGTCTCGATGGCGACATCAAGATCGGTGACTATTGCACACCGCTTTCGGATTCGATCGTCGTGAAACAGCGAAGCAACGTTCTCGAAGCCGGTGCTGCGAAGGTTCACCAAACTCATTCCGAGCTCATCGAGTCCAAGACCCAAGACCTTCTTGACCATCGCCGGGATCAAAATCTCTTCGGCGTCTCCTTCGACCAGGACCACGCTCCGAGCAAAAAGGAGGTTGCTTCTGACCGCGTCTAGGTAACGTTCAATGTTCCCGACCAGCTTGTCGTCGAGGCCTTTCGACGGTTGGTAAGCCTCGACCATTCCGGCTTCCCGACCAAGAATGTTCATGCTCTTTACGTTGCTCACTTCAGATATCTGAGTTGAGTGAGTCGAATAGATTATCTGCGTATCGACATAGTTCAGACGATCAAACAGCGTTTTCTGAATGTGAGTGTGTATGTGTGCTTCGGGCTCTTCGATCAGCAAGAAGTTGGCGATGGATTGCATGCCTTGTGAGTATTTGAACTCCAGAATCTTGAGGGTCAAATAGATCAAGTTGGCTCCCCCTAAGCTCAGCTGGTGAATGCCGCCTTCGTAGTCTTCGCCATCCTCCCCGACAAAGAGCTTGAGTGATTGGAAAAGCTGATCAGCATCACCGGGAAGATCAGAACGAATTGTCAGCGACGAGGGGGAGTAAGCCTCTCCAACCGTCTCGCGAATCGTCTCCTTGATGTCTCCAGTGATCGCCCCCACATCAGGCCAGTCCTCGATCGACTGATTCAGATCGACAACCTTGTCAGCGATTGCCTTAAACGCAACGAGGTCAATTTCACCGCTCTTGCTTTTCAGCAGGTTTCGCAGTGGATTGGGGCGATTCTCCTGAAAATCTCGAACAACGTCTCTGAGCGCTGGAACGAAGGAGAAAGAAATCTCCCGTGCGACTGCAAATTGTTTGGGAAGCATCGCGCCGACGTCAGGATGGTCTAGTTCCTTGTCGAATTCGACCGTGTCAAAGTCTCCGACGACCGCACGGTAGAAGACAGGATCGACAAAATTGCCTGAGCTCTTTCCGGTGAAGACGGTTTCGTAGTCGCTGATCGTGATGGACTCGCGAACCTTCAGGAGTCCGGCGTGATCGCCAGTTGAAATCTGAGACAGGTTGTGCCTGATTTCTCGCCGCGGTCGGAAGATCAGGTTGTAGGTCGCTCGCTCAATTTTTCCTTTGCCGGCGACTCCTGAGCCGTGTAGGAAAAGCGCCTGAATGGATTCGTCGTCGCTCACTTCCGCGAACTCAATACTGATGACGATCCAGTGCCCTCTCCAATCGGACAGACCTCGATGGAAGTCCTCCTCGTTCAGCCGGTACGCGGCGGCGAGCATATTTGCATCAAGCAGCAGGCGAACTGCTCGAAACAGATTGGTCTTACCCGTCCCGTTCTCACCAATAACGGTGTTCACACCTTTGTTGAAGTCCAACGAAGTGCTCACGAAGTTTCGATAATTTACCAAGCTCAGTTTCGAGATATACACCGGGTGATCCTCCTGTTGAACGTGCTGGTCCTGCTGGCGCCGAATTACGCACGACTGCACTTGTTCGATGAGTCGAACGTCGGCTCATGAAAGATGCCTGACGTCATGACTCACTAAATCGATTGCTTTCATGGCTCCGTTTAGGGTTTGCGAGCATTCCCGCCCTCTCGATATCCCCAGTGTTGCAAACTGCAGCTCGGCCAGCTCAACCACGGGTCAACGCATGCTGGGAAAAGCTCTGTCGTTTCGAAGCCCAAAATCGCGAACCCCCTCCTGAGTTTTCGTAGCCTTGCGACTTCGAGACCTGCGCTTGAGGGGAGTCGCGCTGGGGTCCGAGGTTTTTTCGCATGCTCGGATGCTAGCGGCCATCTACACGCCGTCAACAGAGGCAGCGGTTCTGCGCTCAGTCGCTGTAGCCGACTTCGCTTGCGCGGAACGTCAGCCACCGATTTTCAAGTGCTGAGGCCACTTCTTGACCACGATCACGCGTCAGCTCGTTGCGCTCAACCAATCCCGAAACGAACAGTGAACGCGCGAATTCAGCGACCAATCCACGCCTGGAGCTCATTTCCCACTCGAGTCGCGGTTGAGGATAACGGAAAGTGTCGCGTTGCCAGAAATGGGTCCACTTTCAGCCGCCATGCCTACCGCAGCAGGGCAGCGATAAGTAAGCCTGCTGCAGTGATGCCCGGCGGGACGGCGATGATGAGCGCATACCGCAGTGTCGAACCCCACCCACCATTTACCGCGCTTCGGACGGTTCTCCAACGTTCAGCCCCAGCGTCACGTGTCATCCGGATCATCCCCGTCCGACGAAACAAACGTGAGAGAAGAGCCGGTATTCATAGCCTTTCCAGCACGCCGCCGGCGACGCTCCGCGGCAGCGCGCGCCTTCGAGCGCTCCACGGTGCTGTATGCGTCAACAAGGGAGTAGTGCGTAGCGCTCGTCGTGCGAATCTTTGAGAGCTTCGCCGGGATCCACACCGTCCTTTCCTCGAGCAGCTGCAGGCTACGGAGGCTTTCGAGTCCCTTTGCGACCGTGCCACGACTAAACCCATACCATTCCGCGATCTGATCCTGCGTGATACGAAATTCGGGCACTTTATTTGTCTCTTTTGCGACTACCAGAAGCATGGCCAGGCCCGGCAGGGTCAGTTTGGCGAAGTCCTCATCGAGCCAGAACCGGTCTGGCAACGTGAAATAGGCCTCTTTCAGATTCGACTTCTCGCCGGTCGGGGCCGTGTAGGGGCCGCTGCCGTCTTCCATGCGTGGTGCCACATAAAGGAGCCCGCGACGGCCACGGTGCTTCTCGACAAGGCCCTTTGCGGTGAGGTACTTCCACGTTCGCGAAAGTGTCGACTCGGACCACACCAGCGCGTGCCCCGGAACGCTACGCGAGTGAAGCAAATGCATCCAAGCATGCGCTTCGAGGGGAAGCCGCTCACGCTGAAGCCAGGGCCACACACTGAGCAGCGCCAAATAGAGCAGAAGAGCTCGATGCTGCCGCTCGGACACGAGGACAGCCAACGTTCCGCGGCGATCTCGGCCGGTCTCCGGGTTCTGCACGAGCAGGCCGCGAATTTGCGCATAGCCACGCATCCAGCGCTTCGCGGCTTCTTCGCGGTCCTCGGCAGCGTTACGATCGCGCTGCGCATAATCGGGGGTGGTCATGGCATGAATCTAGCTAGTCCGATCCCATTTCGCACGCCGGGGTGTGGCCGCTAGGGCGTCACCGAATTGCGCTGTCGAGTACAGCACTGACATCGATCCATTCGATTCATCGCTGAGAGCAGCAGTGAGACGCGATGCGATGACGTTAAGACGAGTTGCATCGACAAGAATTGCTCTAGCGACGTCATACGCGGGCCATCTTGAAGTCAGGAACTTCGAGAACCACTCGGCTTTCACGTCCGGAATGGCTGGGCTCACTAAATCAGAGCGAAAATTCGTGCTGTTAGTGATCGGATGGATAATCCCGGTCGAGTCACCAAATGGGCGTGCGAACGGGCGAAGACTTGAGAATTGGTGAGATTCTTCCTCAGTGCCGGCGGCAGGCGCACGCGATCTCGTAGTCGATGTCGCTCAGTCAGTGGGCGGCGCTAGCCTTCAGCCGTGAGCTCAAAGGATCAGCAGACAAAGCGGGTAGTCGCCGGGGTCGCTCTGGGCGTGCTTGCTCGGGGAGTTTCCTCTGTAACGAGTAACAAGATGACTTTTGAGTTCGCCTTCAACCGGGCCTGGAGGTCGTGGTCAGGCGCCCGAGATTATCCGAACATTCGGGGTCATGATCCGGGCAATTTGTTTTGGCTGGGGGTGCAGCGGTCAGCTCGTCGTAAGGGTGTCTACGCCTATTGGGACTGCGACCGAATGAGCTACCCAATGCTCGTGCACGAGGGATGGAGTGTGGACGAGAGCCTCGAGCTCCACGCTGACGACATGACCTCGGTGAGAAGCTGGGTCGACCTTGGCGAGCTTTTCTTGCAGGGATTCAAGCTCGACGAGATAACCACCTTCGGTGGCTGACCGCGGGGTCTCCGCGAGTCCTTTCCTCGCTATGTTCGACCGACAATGGGCGGTCAAACACGGCCGTTCGAAGTCAACGGTTGAACTGGCTCACAACTCGGATGAAAGTTGGCGCGCTATTTTCTTCGGCCTCTCCCTTTGCGCCGAGGTTGAGCTCGTTGACCAGTGCGGGTTTTCCGCGCCTGGGCAATTGAGCTCGGCGTTGACGCCGGCTGCAGCGTCGCTTGTCGCTTCTGCTCGTCAGAGCTGAGCACTTCTGGAACCCCTTCGAAGTAGACAGCGAACATACTCCCGGTCTTGCCGTTAAAAGCGAAGACAGCAGCACGAGACACGCCCAGCTGATGACCTTTTGCGCGCGCATAAGTTCTCATGCTGCGTTCCCACTCGACTATGTCATCGTGATCTGATGGCGTTGCCCAGACCAGTAACCAGCCGCCGTCGTGAAGTGTGTTGACGGGAATGGTGATGCTCCGGGCGAGTTGTCCATTGTGGGACCCGAGCACGACGTCTTTACCGTGTCGCGCCATGCGTGCTTGGGCCCTTTGATCGCCCGATAGAAGTGTGGCCTCTATGGAGACTTTTCCAAAGGGATCGAGCTGGTCGATGCTTGCGAGGAGACCGTCGATTGGGCTTGGCGATCGGCGGGGTCTCGGTGGACTAGTGGAAAGTGCTGGTTTTCCGGACTTTTCTCGTTGATATGTTTCGAAGTACCAGGCATCAAGTGGGTCCGTTCTGCTGGTCACGATTCCTGGTGTCTGCTTGCGCCAGCGCGCTTCCTGGCCTGGCGATGGCGGACTTAGATATGGATATTTGGTGCGCACCTCGCCCGGGTCATCCTCCACGTAGAGTCCGGCCTCTAGGAAATAGAGGAATAGGTCGAGCTCGTCGGGAGCTGTGTACAAAATCGTTGCGAGAGGGTGGCGGCGTCGTCGAAGATACAAGAGGAACTCGGCGGGATGAGACGTGATTTCGGCGATCAGATCGAGGTCGTGAATGGATACGGTCCAGGGAACCGAATCTGTGCCAATGAGACCTGCTTGCACTAGTTCGGCGGTCGCAGTGGAAGTTGAGCTGAGATCGTCGAGGCTCACGGCGATCGTGTGGAATTCGCGCACATGGCTTAGGTCGACCCACCCCTCGCCGTGGACACGGAGCCCCCCGTCGAGGTGTATGCGGTGAACAAGCCGGTCGGCTTGTTCTGCGGCCTTTGTGATGATGCCCGTTAGATCTTTGCGGAGACGCGGCCCTGCACCTGAGCGCGACTGAGGACTCAGTGCGACGGCCTTGTCTTCGATGACGAGTGCAACATCGTCGAGGATGATCAGGTGGTCGCCCTCGACCCGTTTGGTATACGCGGACGGCGCGGATTCTTCCTCGAGCTCGCTGGCTGGAACGTAGTAGAGGATCGAATGCCATGCGCGAGATGGAGTAACTAGTCGCTCGACTGCACGCCGTGTCCGGCTCTCAAGCACCGAGCCCCGATGCTCCTGATACTTTTCCCAGCCATCGCTGGAATGCAAGGCGAGTTCAAGTCGCTCTCGAATTGCGCCTTGGGTCAGTGCTGGGTGAACGAGCATCGCTCGGGAGGTCGGTGTGCGCACAACGGGCGACATGCGGAACGGATTGCCGCCCGATAGGAATGCCTTTACGTCTTCGTTCGCACTCTGTTCGGTTTCGGGTTTCCAGCTGAACGCGTCCAGAACCGCGACAACCACATCTTCCGACAGTTTGATCGACTCCGCGATTTCAAATGCAGACACCGATGCGGCCGCGTCATTGGGTTGCAATGCCCGATTCAGCCGCAGCGCGGCTTCAGCAAGTTCTTCCTTCGACGCCACGCCAAGATCATCTTTCCGCTTAATCTGGGCGGCAAACCGAAACGCGTGCTCCTGTCTTCTGTTCATGTTGGCTATTTGACGGTCATTTAGCGCCGCGAGGACCCGCTGCGCCTCGGCTACCCCGAAACCGAGAGAAGCACGAAGACTCGAGTCGACGTTGCTTTCGCTGAAGAGCGAATCGGCCGTCTCCTGCAGGAGTTCCGAGTACGAAGAGCCTCGCATAGTGATTTCTGTTGCCTGCAAAGTCCCCTTAATCAGGGCCAGTGGATCTGCTGGATCGGCGTTTACGAGTCCGCGCAGCGAGCCGAGTCGGAGGAGTTCATCGGCGCTACTCAGAACCTTGTCGATGATCGACGCCGGATTGGGGAGGGGTTCCTCTTCGCGGGGCTCCTGCTTAAGGGCGACTAGCGCAACCACTTCGACCAGGGCGAACCCGTTCTCTACTCCGGCCTGATATGTAGGTTGTCCGGAGTGCCAGGGGAGGGCTCTAAGTCGCGCTTGTTCGATAACGGAAACGGGGTCGAAGCCAGCCAGGGTTTCGAACATATTGGCAACTAGAGAGTCGATTTGCGAATCGAGCGCTGTACCAGGGATTTTAGGGTCGAGTGCGGCCAAAGTCGCGAGGGCAGCGTTCACGGAGTCGGCGAGGACCTCTGCATGGATGTCGGCCCTGCCCGCTTCAGGCTTTCGTTTGCCGTGCTTTTTCTTTGCTCTGCCCATTCGAGCATTCCACCATGCTCGAAGGCATCATGCTTCTAGCGTTCTTGATTGAAGTTGTCTGGTGCTGGCTCTGTTGCCAACTGGGTTAATGTGATGCGGGCGGACTCCACACATAAGACTAGACACGTTCGATGCCGACACCGTGAGTAGACAGTCGTGCGGCTCCGACCTGCGGATGTGGCTTGCGGCCACCTGGGGATACTCGACGTGACCACATTTTGACCACAACTGCGTCCGATTCAGCGATGCCTTATTCCACTAAAACTGATCGAATCGCCCGCGAGTTACAGCGAAAACGCGCCTATAACTCCATAAATCGATTTACAGTCGGAGCACACGGCTCATAATCGTGGTGTCGCGAGTTCGAGTCCCGCCCTCGCTACAACGAAAAAGTGCTGATCGGGTGCACATTTTACGACCCGTGACGACTTCATCCTTCGTTGCGCTTTGAGAACCGCGAGCACCTGCTCTACGTGCAACGAGTTGGGTGTCACGACGTGCAAGACGTCGAGATTCGGTACCTCGAGCAGCTCGTCCAGATCGTCAAGGAGAAACCGCTGCCGACGAATCCGGCGCCGATCGAATCAGTCGAGAGCAAGCGAATCGAGCCATGTCGCGCAGCGGTCGATGCTCTCCTCGGGGGTATCGGTGCGACCTCTGTCGACCTCGATCACCACCCAGCCATCGAAGTCGTCTCCAACGGCGCTCAGCACCGCGTCGACATTTCCATCGCCCCAGCCGGGTTCCGCCCACACTCCCATCCCCACCGCGGTGCGATAGTCGATCGGCTCCGTGCGGCTGCGTTCCATGAGAGCGGAGTCGTAATCCTTGATGTGAAGGCCGAGCACTCGCGACCGATAGTCCGCGATCAGTGCCGCTGGGTCGATTCCCGCCCAGGCGAGGTGACCGGAGTCCGGCCCGAACCCCATCAGATCCTCGGGCAGCGTGTCGAGCACGAACCGGACCTCTGCTTCGGTTTCGATCCAGGTTCCCGCGTGCGGGTGCAGTGCGGCGTGCAGGCCCTCGGCCTTGACCAGCTCGCAAGCCTCGCCCATGAAGTCCCGCACCCTCGCCAACTGCTCGTCGGACCCGTCAGTCCCGACGCCGGGCCGGAGCACCCGGGGGGCGCCCTGCACCATCGACATTGCGATGAAGATGGAACTGTTTCCCGTCAACGCGCTGTCAGCAGCGGTCTGTCGCGCCGCCTCGAGTGTTTCGAGCTGTTTCGCTCGGTCCTCAGACCATTGCATTCCGATGTAGCCGGGACCGGCAGCGAGGCCGGCCGCGCTCACGGCGGCCAGATACGTTTTCGGGTCATCGTGCGGTACGTCGGTGTGGATCGCGTGAAATCCTCGAGAAGCGATGAACTCGAGTTTCTCTTCGAGCGTGGGTCCCTGAGTGCGGTCGATCCATCCGTCCCGGGTTGCCCCGTACTGAAGCGGGTTCATAGCGAATTGGCTCTTGATCAGCGTCATGATTGTCTCAGTTCTTTCGGGTGACAGGTCGGGCAGTCGTGGAAGCCAGCGTCACCCTGTGGCCCGCCGTGATCGATTCATCGATCGCGAGCATGGCGTCGAGAACATGCGACGCTAGTCCGCTGCCGACCCGCAATTCAGCGCCGTCGATCGCGTTGGACAGATCTTGCACACCGAGGCCTCGGAGCTGCTGGTCCTTGCCGGGCCCCGCAAAGCGTGCGATCACCGGGGGGATGACCGACCACTCTTCTTCGCCGTGCCGGCGAACGCGCACGTCACCGTCGAAGTGAACGGGATGAGGCAGTGAGAGCGTGCCCTTGGTTCCGTAGAGCTCCAGCAGGGGAGCATTCGAATCCCACACCTCGCTGCTCGCCGTGAGCGACGCGATCTCGCCACCGCTGAAACCGAGGGACGCCACCACGTGCGTCGGAATCGTCACGTCGATGCTCTCAACGCGACGATCGGGTGCCGTGACCGGTACGACCGGTCGCGGGGTTCGACCTTCTGCCGAGACGGACACGATCGGTCCCAACAAATTCACGAGTGCGGTGATGAAGTACGGGCCAAGATCGAGAACGGGGCCACCGCCCTCCGTGAACAGGAACGTGGGATCGGGATGCCAGGTCTCAGCACGGGATGCCACGATGAATGACGACGCACCGAACGGTGTGCCGATGACGCCCGAGTCGATTGCCTGTCTGGCTGTCTGCGCCGCACTCCCCAAGAAGGTGTCGGGAGCGGATCCGATCAGTCCCGGATTGCGGGCTTCGGCCGCGAGCACCGCGGCCGCGTCCTCACGTGTCGTCGCCAACGGCTTCTCTACATAGACGCTCTTCCCCGCATCGAGGGCTCGGATGATCGTGTCACGGTGCAGCGACGGCGGAGTGAGATTCACGATGATGTCCACATCGGGATCGTCATACAGCGCGTCTGGCGTGGTGGCCGTGGCGCCGATCCTGCTGGCGAGTTCCGCCGCTCGCTCGAGGTCGACATCGGCGACCCGTGTGACGACGAGCTCGGGGAACAGAGCCAGCCCTTCGCCGTATCTCCACGACACGTTCCCTGCTCCAAGGAGGCCTATTTTTCGCTGCGCCACTTCATCTCTCTTCCCATTTGTGGCGAGTCTAGGTAGGTCGCTTATTTGGTCACAAGATGGCATTATTGATTCGATGGCTGAATTAAATGCGCCCGTGCCGTGGCCAGTGCTGCTCGCCATCATCTCGGGTCGCGCCGCGAGCCGGGCCCGCATCGCACGCCTCACCGGGCTCGCAAGGTCGACGGTCGGCAATCATGTCGAGCTTCTGGTCGGTCGCGGGATTCTGATCGAGCGCGATTCGGTCGCCGGAGGTCGTGGCCGCCCTCCGGCGCAGTTGCAGCCGGGACCGTCCGCTCCTGCCATCGGCGTGGTCGATCTGAGCTCGCAAACCCGAATCGCCATCTGCAACATCGCGGGAGAAACGATCCGGCACACGCGTCTGCCACTGTCGATGGCGGAGAACGGGCCGGCGGAGTTGATCCCGGGCCTGACCAGGACGCTGAGCTCGTTGGCCCGACAGTCTTTGGACTCGACAGGACCTCTGATGCAGGTGGTCGTCTCCGTTCCGCACCCCGTCTCGTCCAGTGGAGAGCTCGCGCGCACCGCGCGGATGGTCGACTGGGCGGGCGTGCCATTGGCTCGCATCCTTGCCGATCAGCTCGAAGTACCGGTCGAGGTAGACAACGACGCGAACGTGCGTGCGCTCGGAGTCGCAGACGCCCTCGGCCCTGACGCCCTTCCGCTGGTCTACGCGCACCTCTCGGTGGGGATCGGCCTCGGAATCGTGACGCGAGAGGGCCAGGTCTATCGAGGGGCAACGGGGTCCGCCGGGGACATCAGCCACGTGCCCGTGCCGTCCGCCGCCGGCGTATCGTGCGTGTGCGGTCGGCTGGGTTGTGTGGTCGCCGTCGCCGGAGTGGATCGAATCGTCGGCCGCGCATCCGAGTCGGACCTGCTGTCGTTGGCGCAGAGGGTGCTCTCTGGCGACGCCGACGCGATGTCGCACCTTCGCGCCGCGGGCGTAGCGATCGGCGAGCTCCTGGGCATGATCGCCGACTTTTACAACCCTCGAACCATCGCGATCGGCGGGGAACTCGGTGTACTACAGGATCAGCTACTCCCGACGGTGCGTTCGGTGGTCTACGAACGTGCTTTGCCTCTCGCCACTCGTGAGCTGGCGATCGCTCCCACTCCGCACGATCGTGATGATGTCGTCCGTGGCGCGCTCATCATCGGACGCGACCTGGTGATGGCGTCGGACCGCTTCAGAGACATGCTGAGGTGAAGTTCAGAAAGTGGACAGACCTGCGTCTATTCGTGTTTTGATTGCTCGAAACATGTACGAGTAAGGTGTGGCAGATGGACCGACGTGGTGAAGCAAACGAGCCGTTTCGAGCAGTGCGTTCTGGCGGATCCCAGCGTTCCCTTCGTGAATTGAACTCGCAAGTCGTGCTCGACGCACTCGGTCGTCTCGGCCCATCGTCGCAGGCCGATTTGGCACGCGAGACGGGGCTTTCGCGAGCAACCGTGAACAACATCGTTAAAAGGCTGAACGATCTGGGAGTGCTCTCGGTAGGCGCAGGCCAGGACGGTCGATCGACGACCGTCGCTCGACGATCGTTGCCCGGGGTGGCGTTGGCTTTCGATGTGGGTCTTCGCAGGATTCATGGCATCGCCACCTCACTGGCCGATGGCCGTCAGGCCGACGTCGAGCGAGACGTCGAGCTGGAGCGGCCGGGAGCCCTGGATGTCGAGTGGATCTTGGAGACGATTCCGCTCCTAGTCGATGAGTTGGGCGCGTCGATGGACGAGGTCGTCGGTGTCGCGTTGACCCTCTGCGCTCCGTTGGACTCCGTTTCTGGACGAGTGTCGACGTCCGCGGGTCTGCGAGGGTGGGCGGGCTTAGACATTCGCGCACTGTTCCAGGACCGCGTGCAGGTTCCGCTTTACATCGACAACGACGTCAATGCTGCTGCGCTCGCCGAACGATATGAGTACGGTGCGGGCCGCGACTTCGTCTTCGTGCAGGCATCGGAAGGTCTCGGCGCCAGCCTGATGATCGAGGGTCAGTTGTACCGTGGCACGAACGGGATGGCCGGGCAGATATCGCACCTGTCTGTGGACGAACGCGGCCCGCTCTGTGCATGCGGAAATCGCGGATGTCTCTCCGCTGTCGCCTCCGGGGCGTCGCTCCTTGCATCGCTCCGTGCCGTCGGCCGGGAGCTCGAATCGGTGACCGCGATCGTCGACGCCGCAGAGCAGGGCGACCCGATGTGTGCGAGCGTGCTCACCGACGCAGCCCGCTACGTAGGGCTCGCCGTGTCTCACCTGATCAAGATCACGGGAATGCAGACGGTGATAGTCGGCGGTGAGATGGCAGCGTCAGAGCGTTATTTTGTCGCGCCGCTGCGTCGAGCGATTGAAGCGCACACATTGCGAAACCCGGTCGGTGAGACGCGCGTTCTCACATCTCAGATTTCGAGTTCCGCGGCCCTTCTCGGCGGGCTCCAACTGGTCGGCGGCGGGATGGGGATGGCGGGGCCATCCAATGCAACTCATGCACTCGTGGCGGTGGGAGCCAAGCGATGACAGTTCGAACACGGACCGATCTGGAGGCGCTCGTCGCGCGCGCCGGCTACGCTCGGCCCGACGCGGAGTGGCGGGTCGTCAGCTGTGCGCGATCGCCGATTCCCGCGACCAGTGACGAGGAGGTCGAGGGAGCTCAGGGCTATCGCATTCGGCAGTGGTTCGACAACGTGGGTGACGCGAACATGGTAAATGACCGCATCATGCTCGACGTGCACGGTGAGTTCAGCGCAACTCACGTCG
>JAODMW010000067.1 GCA_025464815.1 Microbacteriaceae bacterium
AGTGTCTCGCCCAACTCGAACCCACCTCCTGTGCCTCGTCGAACACCAGCGGTGCGAACCCGGCCCGGCGAAGCTCCGCGGCCGCGGCCAGCCCGGCCGGTCCAGCCCCGATCACGACGGCGTCTGCGAGCGCGGGCATCGCAACGGTGGCGGTGTCTTCCATAGACATGCGATGACTCTATTCCCCGCCGGGAGCGCACCGACGAAACCTAGGATTGACGGATGACGGAAGTGCGCGAGCCGACAGAACTCGAGCGGATGATCGTGCTCGCCCAGGAGGGCAGGGCGTCGACCCTCGAGGTGCTGACCGTCTTCGCGGGTACCCAGGTCGTCGTTCCGAGCGGAACCGCCGTCACCGACAATCTCAGCCAACTGCAGCCGCTGCTCTTCGACAACGACGGGATCATGATGCTCGCCGTCTTCACCCATCTCGACCAGATCGCCGACTTCGGGGAGCTCGCCTCCTTCGCCCTCTCGGTGCTCGGCCGTTCGCTGCTCCTCTCGATGCCGCCCGGCTCCGGGCTCGTCGTCAACCCGAGCCGCTCGATCGGCTTCGAGATGCCCCCCGAGGGAATCGCGGCATTCGTCGCCGACATCGGCGAGTAGGGCGAAGACTTCGTGCCGATCCGGGCCCGTAAACTAAACCCCCGTGGCTCTCACTATTGCAATCGTCGGTCTGCCCAATGTCGGCAAGTCCACCCTGTTCAACGCCCTGACCAAAAACCAGGTGCTGGCGGCTAACTATCCCTTCGCGACGATCGAACCCAACGTGGGCGTCGTGAGCCTCCCGGATGCACGGCTCGACACCCTCGCGAAGATCTTCAACAGCGAACGCATCCTCGCCTCCCCGGTGTCCTTCGTCGACATCGCCGGCATCGTCAAGGGCGCTTCGGTCGGGGAGGGCCTCGGCAACAAGTTCCTTGCCAACATCCGTGAGGCCGATGCGATCGCCCAGGTCGTCCGCGGCTTCTCCGACCCGGATGTGGTGCACGTCGACGGCAAGGTCGACGCGGCATCCGACATGGAGACCATCAACACCGAGCTCATCCTCGCCGACCTGCAGACCCTCGAGAAGGCGATCGCGCGCTACGAGAAAGAGGTGAAGACGAAGCGCACCGAGCCGATCGTGCTCGAGACGGCTCTCGCCGCGCAGAAGATCCTCAACGAGGGCAAGCCGTTGTCGTCGTCGACGCTCGACGTTTCGCCGATCCACGAGCTCGGCCTGCTGACCTCCAAACCCTTCATCTACGTTTTCAACGTGGACGAGCAGGTGCTGGGGGATGCCACGGCTCTCGCCTCGCTCGCTTCCCTCGTCGCCCCGGCCAACGCGATTTTCCTCGACGCCAAGCTCGAGTCGGAACTCATCGATCTTTCGTCCGAGGATGCGGCCGAACTCCTGGCCTCCACGGGCCAGGAGGAGAGCGGCCTCGACCAGCTCGCCCGCATCGGCTTCGACACTCTCGGCCTGCAGACCTACCTCACCGCGGGGCCCAAGGAGTCGCGGGCCTGGACGATCCCCAAGGGCGCGAAGGCGCCCCAGGCCGCTGGCGTCATCCACTCGGACTTCGAGAAGGGTTTCATCAAGGCGGAGGTCATCGGTTTCGCCGATCTCGTCGAGACCGGCTCGATCGCGGAAGCTCGCGCCAAGGGCAAGGCCCGCATCGAAGGCAAGGACTACGTCATGCAGGATGGCGACGTGGTGGAGTTCCGTCACAGTTAGGCATTTGACGAAAGGCTGAATGGATGCCGTCGAACAAGAAGATCCGCGCGAGGCTCGCCAGCGCCATCGATGAGCAGCACATGATCCGAGTGGAGCATACACCTAAGTTCGCTGACCGGCTCGATGGATTTGTCGTGGCTGTAGGCGACGAGTGGGTCCTCATGGCTCAGTCGTCTGATGGCGGCTACTTCAACGGCTACGTCGCTTTCCGCCTCAGTGATGTGAAACGGATCAACCGCGACAAGACGTTCGAGACCTCCTTTGCGAAGACTCAACCCGAGTGGCCCCCGGTTCGCCCCTTCGAAGTCGATTTGAGCTCGACCACTGGTGTGCTCCAAGGACTGGGGCACAACGGCGCGCTCATCGGAATCCAGAAGGAAAACGAACGAAGTGCCATCTGGATTGGCAAGCTAGATGAGGTGCGGAAGCGGTTTGTCTACCTGCACGAAGTTCGGCCCGATGCGACCTGGCATCCGGCTCCGCTCGGATACAAGTTGAAGGCGATCACCACCGTTGAGGTGGCGACGCATTATCTTCGGGGATTGGCCGCTATAGCCGGAACGGGGCCGGACGCATGACGTTGATCCGGAAGCGTCACCCAGTGGAGTTCCGGTTCAACAACTGACCGGGAGCAGAGGCTCTCTAACGCCTGGGATGACCCCGGTATAACACTCATAACCCGCCTTCGTCGAAGCGAGGCTCGGCGCCACTCGATCCGGTCATGCCTCACTCGGCATGGAATCGCTTCTGCTTCCAAGGCCCGATCGATCGAGATCGCGATGCCCACGTCGGCAGCCGCCTACCCGACGAACCGAGGACGACGGCGGCGTTGAGCCTAACGGGCGCGGACATCCGACGACTTCACCGTTGGCGGTCATGCCCTCGCGAAAATCGGCTCACGTTTCAACCAAAGAAGCGCTCACCTGCAACAATGACGGAAGGGGGAAGATGACTTTGACGCGAGATCCGTCGACAGCTCTAAGCATCGAGGACCACCCCGAACGCGCACTCGCTAACAACAGACGATGCCTGACCACGATCGGCGCCCTGGCAATCCTGCTGCGCACGCTCGGCGGCTCCGCGACGCCAGGCTGTGTCGGCGGTAACGACTCGACGTGCTTGATGGCATCACTCGATGTCCACACCGACATCTCGAGGATGGAGTGACGTTGTCAGTCCCCGGCGCCCCTGGACGGCGGCGGCGAGCCCTCCTCATCATCGCCACGGCTGTCGTCCTTCTGCTCACCGTCATCTGTGGTTTCGCATACGCGCTCGGGGGATTTCGGCAGAACGCAGCGAAGTCCGCGTTCCAGCCGATCGGTCACGCCCTCGAGTCCGCGGGCGGGCATCGGGTTTGCGACAGCGGGGATGCCGGCTACGGGCCGGACAACACTGCACCGTGGTACGACGCGATCTACCGAATGCCCAAGAAACCGGCGCTGCGTGCGCGCCTCGTCTCGATCGGAGCCGATCATGGTTTCACGCTCACCCGCCGGGCGACGACCGATGACCCGACGGGAGTGCGCTTGCTGCAGGCGAGCAGCAACAAACAAACCCTGACCATGTCTCTGTTCTCGGGTACTTCTACGCCGGGGTGCGGCTCGTCCAGGGTGTCCCCCTCGGACGGAACAGAAGTACTCGAGGTGCAGTTCCTGCTCCCGTCCCGTACGGACGGGGCGATCATCCCACTCGCCCCCGAGGCGACGCAGACGCCGGGAACTCCGCAGCGGCCCTGGTACGAACAGCGGTTCGGTATGTTCACCCCTTTTGTCGACGAAGGCGCGGGAAATAGCGTCGTCACTCTTCCCCCGACAGCAACCACCGGAGTCTTGACCGTGTCCCATACCGGAAGCGGTCCGTTCTCTATCGTCGCGCTCGACAGCGCCGGGGCATCGACGGGCGAACTCATCGTCGACACGGTAGGTGAGTACACCGGTGTCGTGCCGTTCGGCCTCCATGGAGTCGGGACCGTCGCCAGATCGCTGACTGTCACGTCCGTCGGAGCATGGTCGATCTCCTTTGGCCCGCTTTCCACCGTGTCGACCCTCACGCCCCCGTCATCCGGAAGCGGCGACCGGGTCTTCCGCTATGACGGCCGCGCGGGTGACTGGATCATCACCAATTCGAGCCCGACCGAACACACCTTCGAGGTGCGGCAGTATTTCGGCGGTGGAGCCGTCGATTCTGCGTACTCCGGAAATGGCACCTTCTCAGGCGCGGGACCGGTCAACGCAGGACCATCGATCATCGTGATCAGTTCTCGGGGCGACTGGACACTGAGCCGGGCGCCGTAGAAGAGGTACCGAGCAAGTGCAGTCACCATCGCATGCGTACATATTGTCCTCCGTCCGCCACTGCCACCCCCCTTACGCCGTAGTACGGAACGGTGGTCTTTCACTGGGACGGCATACCGCCTGCGGACTACGCTGAGATCAGCTCCCGACCGAGACGACCACCGCGAAGGCCCCACCAGGCTGGACTTCTTCGAGCAGGTCGCATCGAGACGCCGCAAGCGCAGCACGCCCGCCCTTGAGATGAGGAGAACGCGATGACTGACAGCTCACTTCGCCCAATGGCTGGAAAAAACGCTCTGATCACCGGCGGCACGGGCGGGATCGGCCGGGCGACCGCCGTCGGACTGGCCAAGCTGGGCGCTCGCGTCGGCATCACCGGCCGGGACAGGGCGCGTACCCAGAGAGCCGCCGCCGAGATCGCCCGCGAGTCCGGCAACCCCGCAGTCGACGCCTTCGACGCCGATATGTCATCGCAGGCCGAGGTCCGCAGGCTTGCCGCAGCAGTCCTGGAGACATACCCGCGGTTGGATGTTCTGGTCAACAACGTGGGTGGTTTCTGGGCCACCAAGCATGTCACCGCCGACGGGCTTGAGCACACCTTCGCCCTCAATCACCTGGCCGGGTTCCTCCTCACCGATCTGCTCCTCGACCGACTCGAGGCCAGCGCCCCTGCCCGGATCGTGACTGTCTCGTCCGATGCGCAGAGAATGGGCAGGCTCAACTTCGACGACCTGCAAGGGGAAAGGAACTACTCCGGGCAGCAGGCATACAACCAGTCGAAGCTCGCCAACGTCGTGTTCACCTACGAGCTGGCACGCCGCCTGGAAGGCACCGGCGTGACCGCCACCACCCTGCATCCGGGTGTGGTGCGCACGTCGTTCGCCGCCGAGGATTCATCGCGACTGTGGAAAGTCCTGATCCCGTTGTTGCGGCCCTTCATGAAGACACCCGAGCGGGGCGCAGTTACCTCCATCTACCTCGCAGCCTCACCCGAGATCGAGGGCGTGACCGGCAGGTATTTCGTCAACCGCCAACCGAGAACGTCCAACAAGCTCTCCTACGACACTGCCGTGGCGGCTCGGTTGTGGCAGGTCAGCTCGGACCTCGTCGGTCCCCACGCCGACGTGTAGGGCGCCACTTGCAACAATCTCACTAAGGAGTCCTACGTGACCACCCCAGCAGTCCGTTCCCCTTTCGGCGCCGTACTACGGAGCATCGATCGGAACGGCCTTCAGCCGGTTCTGGACGAAATATGCAACATTCTCCGGTCGAGCCAGTCGCAGCGAATATTGGTGGTGGGTGCTGATCGACCTCGTCATCTGGATCGTTCTCGGGATACTCGCCCGCCTGGGCGGGGCCGGAGTGACGGATGCCAGCGGTGCGATGACGGGACCGAACGGGCTCGGAATCGTCGTGTCGATCGTCATCGTCCTCTTCGCATTGGCGACCATCGTCCCCAGCCTCGCGTTGACCGTACGCCGTCTGCACGACGCGAACCTCAGCGGCTTCTTCATCTTTCTCTCCCTGGTTCCGTTTGTCGGAGGCATCATCGTTCTTGTGATGACTTTGCTTCCGTCCAACCCCCAGGGTCAGCGCTTCGACGGCGTCAGCTGAGTACTGGCGTATGCAGCCTGTCGCTGAAGGGTGATCTGGGCGCTACGCCGCCGACGACGTGTGCGGTCGCACCAGCCGCGAAGCCGACAGGCGCAGGACGAGTACCGCCAGGGCGACGATGGTGAGCAGCATCCAGATAGAGCCCGGTACCGCGTCCGACAGCATCGAGAATGAACCGAACGTACCCGCCGAAAGCGGCCACAGCATCGCCCCGAACGCGAGGAGCGCGACGAGGATTTTGGGCGGATGGTGGAGCGCGCCGGCCAGCCAGGCGACCGCGATGACGAGTGGGGGGATGACGCGCGGCGTCGTGAGCGAGAGCGGACCCGAGTAGCAGAACACGAGAACGACGATCGTCGCCACGACGATCAGGCCGGCCGCGACGCCGAAGGCGACCAACCAGGGCAGAGCGCCGTCCTCGGTGGATGCCGAAGCTCGAGCCGGAAGGGGTGTTTCGGTCTTCCATTCGGTGCGGAAGGTCGCGTAGGCGGCGTGCCCCGCGGACGGTCTCGTGGCTTGTCTCGGAGCGCGCATCCGCGCATCGAATTGCGCGCGCAGCGCCGGGTCGAGCAGTGCGTTCTGCGCCTCATTGAGACGTAGCGTCATCGCTGCGCCCGCAGCACCGGCCACATCCGGGTGGTAAATCCGGATCAGCCGTCGATATGCGGTACGAATCTCATCCGCTGTGGCTTCGGGCGTCACGCACAGCAATTCGTAATGGCTCGGGGGTTCCATTGCTGA
>JAODMW010000072.1 GCA_025464815.1 Microbacteriaceae bacterium
GAAGCTCAAAAGCGAGCGCGCGTAGTCGAGGGCGTCGTCCTCGTCGCTGGCGAGGTAGTGCGAGACACCCGAGATCTTGTTGTGGGTGAGGGCTCCACCGAGCTCCTCCATTCCCACGTCCTCGCCGGTGACGGTTTTGATCACGTCGGGGCCGGTGACGAACATCTGGCTGGTTTTGTCGACCATGATCACGAAGTCGGTCAGCGCGGGGGAGTACACGGCGCCGCCGGCTGCCGGGCCCATGATGATGGAGATCTGGGGGATGACTCCGGACGCCTGGGTGTTGCGGCGGAAAATCTCGCCGTACTTGCCGAGGGCGACAACACCCTCCTGGATTCGTGCGCCCCCGGAGTCGAGCATCCCGATGATGGGAACGCCCGTCTTGAGTGCGAGGTCCATGACCTTGATGATCTTCTCGCCGGCGACTTCGCCGAGCGATCCGCCGAAGATGGTGAAGTCCTGGCTGTAGACGGCGACCTGGCGGCCGTGGATCGTGCCGGTGCCCGTGACGACCGCGTCACCGTACGGCCGCTTCTTCTCCATGCCGAAAGCGTGGGTGCGATGGCGCACGAACTCGTCGATCTCGACGAAGGAGCCGTGGTCGAGCAGCTGCTCGATGCGTTCGCGGGCGGTCTTCTTGCCCTTGGAGTGCTGCTTCTCAATCGCCGCCTCGCCGCTCGCCGTCACTGCTTCGTGGTAGCGCACTTTGAGATCGGCGAGCTTGCCCGCGGTCGTGTACATGTCGTTAACGGGCACTGCGTTGTCTGCGGTCACGCGTTCACTTTACCGTTCACGTTCCCGGCAAGGAGTTGGCGGAAACGCACAAAACCTCGCGGCAAGACAGGATATTTCGTGCGCCGGAAGGGCTTCGGGCTCGCCGTCCACCGGAGTACCTCTGCGCAAACGTGATGTCAGTTCGCAGTGATGTCACTGCGAACTGACATCACGTTTGCGAGAGGTCGCGGTGGTCGGCGGAGGTGCAGAACGCGGAACCGAAGGTCTGGAGACGCGGGGCATACCCTTGGGGCATGCAGCTTCCCCGCAGTGCCGCGATCGCCAGCCGCCTCGAGTTTCTGGACGAGGTGGGCTCGACGAACACGGAACTGGTGAGCCGGGCATCCGGTCTGCTGGGCGCTGAGTGGCCCGACTTCTCGGCGCTTGTGACGACCAGCCAGACGAACGGCCGCGGCCGGCTCGGCAGGGTCTGGGTCGCACCCCCTGGCAGCTCGCTGGCGATCTCGGTGCTGCTGCGTCCGAGGCTTCCGGCAGGGGAACGGCTCGGTCTCGAGCACTACGGTTGGCTGCCACTGATCGCCGGTATCGCGATGACGAAGACCGTTGCGGGGCTCGTTCCCGAGCACTCGGTGACACTCAAGTGGCCGAACGACGTGCAGATCGACGGACGCAAAGTGTGCGGCATCCTCGCGGAGCTGCTGCCGAGCCGAGAGTCCGTGGTCATGGGGGCCGGGCTCAATCTCGCGTTCGCAGTCGAAGACCTGCCGACACCCACATCCACCTCCCTCGGGCTCAATGGGGCCGCTCTCGAAGGCGACGAACTCGCGGATGCCGCGCTCGCCGGCTATCTCTCGGAGTTCAGGTCGCTCTACGGCGAGTTCCTGCGCCTCGGTGCCGACCCGGGAGCGAGCGGGATCAGCGGACAGCTCTCGGAGCTGTGCAGCACTCTCGGCCAGGAAGTCAGGGTGGAGCTTCCGGGTGGGGACGACCTGATCGGCACCGCGATCGACATCGACCGCTCCGGCCGCCTCAGCGTGCGCAGATCGGCGGATGGACGGGTTGTGTCTGTCGCCGCCGGCGACGTTACACATCTGCGGTATGAATAGGACATGACTTCCGATGGCCAGGACAGCGAACGGGTCGTCGCGCGCCTGAGGCCGCACGGTCGTGCCCTGTTCTGGCCGTCGGTCGTGTTGATCGCGACGGTCGGAGCGATGGGCTACTTCCAGGGAAGTTTCACCGCGGAGTGGCAGAACATCGCCGTGCTCGTGGGCGGCGCTCTCGTCATCGTGCTCCTGTGGTTTCTCCCGCTGCTCGCCTGGCTGGGCAAGCGGTACATCATCACCACCCGTCGCATCATCCTGCGCACCGGTTTCTTCGTTCGTGTGCGCCAGGAGCTGTTGCACAGCCGCGGTTACGACGTGACGGTGCGCAAGAACGGGCTCCAGAGCATGTTCGGCAGTGGCAATGTGCTGATCAACACCGGTCTCGAACAGCCGGTAGTGCTCAAGGATGTACCGAGTGCCGACCTGGTACAGGGAGCACTGCACGATCTCATGGAGAGGAGCCTCAACCCGATCGCCGCACGCCGGCAGGCGGAGGCATCCCGGCAGTCGGATGAGACGACCGCCTGGGGAACGCGCTAGCCGGCTTCTCGACTCGCGGTCGCGTCATCCTCGTAAATAGCCGCCTCGGCCGCCATGGCCTTGTTCTGAATCACGCTCAGGCCGTCGCTCCTGTGGTGACCATAGACCCAGAATCGGTAGAGCAGGAACCGGAACGCGGTGCCGAGAAACAGGCCGACGATGTTCGAGGAGATGTTGTCCGCGAGCAGCGAGGTGTAGCCCAACAGGTAGTGCGACACCCACAGGCACAGCAGGCCGATGAGGAGCCCGCCGACGGATACGACGGAGAATTCCACGAGTTCGAGCAGGTAGTTCTTGCGCCGATGCTCGCGGAACGTCCAGTAGCGATTGCCGAACCAGGTGACGACGGTCGCAATTGCGACGGAGATGATCTTGGCGCCGATCGGTCCCTGGAAGAAGTGCCCGTGACCGAACAGGCCGAGTCGGAGAAGGTTGAAGATTCCGACGTCGACGACAAAGCCGAAGAGCCCGATCACCCCGAATTTGAGGGCGTAGCGCAGCAGCTTCTCCCAGAGGACACCGCACAGGGTGACGAAGCGAGCGAGCACTGGATTTCCTACGGGGTTGGGCGGACCGTGACCGAGAAGCATCCTACTGGCGCTCGCAGAGTGTTCTCCGGAATCGCCTCGGTAGGCTGGTGGCATGGGACTCAGCGTTGGCGTAATCGGCGGCGGACAGCTGGCCCGGATGATGATTCCGGCGGCAGTGAACCTGGGGATAGACATCCGTGTGCTCGCTGAAAATGCAGGAAGTTCTGCGGCGTTGGCAGCGACGATGGTCGGGGACTACCGCGATCGGGACACGGTCCTGCGCTTTGCGGAGGGCGTCGACGTCATCACCTTCGACCATGAGCACGTGCCGCAGGAGATCCTGCACGAACTCGTCGCGCGGGGCGTACGGGTGCATCCGGGTCCGGATGCCCTCGTGTATGCGCAGGACAAGCTCCTGATGCGCAAACGGCTCTCAGAACTCGGGCTGCCGGTGCCGGAGTGGGCGCGCGTCGAGACCACCGAGGATCTTCAGGTTTTTCTGGATGCCAACGGGGGTCGCGCGGTCGTCAAGACAGCCCGAGGCGGCTACGACGGCAAGGGCGTCCGGGTGGTGAGCACGGCCGACGAGGTCGACGACTGGCTCGCCAACGGTGACTCGCTTCTCGCCGAGGAGGTCGTCGACTTCCGTCGCGAACTCGCCCAGCTCGTCGCCCGCCGTCCGAGTGGCGAGATCGTCGCGTGGCCCGTGGTGGAGAGCATCCAGCGGGACGGGGTCTGCGCCGAGGTGATCGCGCCGGCACCCTCCTCGGCGGGCAAGCTCTCGGATGTCGCCTCCGATATCGCTCACACCATTGCGGAGAAGCTCGGCGTCACCGGGGTGCTGGCCGTCGAACTCTTCGAGACCACCGATGACCGCCTGCTCGTCAACGAACTCGCGATGCGACCGCACAACACCGGGCACTGGAGCATCGAGGGATCCACCACGAGCCAGTTCGAGCAGCACCTTCGCGCCGTGCTCGACTTGCCCCTCGGTGCGACCGGAACCCGTGACGAGTGGTCGGTCATGGTCAATATCCTCGGCGGCCCGGGTCTAGGCAGGCCAGACCAGCACGTCGAGCTGTCCGACCGTTACGCGGGCGCCTTCGCCGACCAGCCGACCGTGAAGGTGCACAACTACGGCAAGGAGCCGCGGCTCGGCCGCAAAGTCGGTCACGTGACAGCCGTCGGCGACGACCTCGACGAGGTGGTGTTTCAGGCGCGTGCCGCTGCGGAATATTTCCAGGACTAAGACCTAGGCTGTTCGCTATGCCTGAGCCGATCGTTGCCGTTGTCATGGGCTCAGATTCCGACTGGGCGGTGATGAGCGATGCCTCCGCCGTACTCAAGGAATTCGGAGTCGAGCACGAGGTCGAGGTCGTCTCGGCGCACCGAACTCCGGAGAAGATGATCGCGTATGGCAAGGCCGCCGCCGGTCGCGGGATCAGGACGATCATCGCGGGTGCCGGTGGTGCGGCACACCTGCCCGGAATGCTCGCCGCCGTCACGACCCTGCCGGTGATCGGCGTGCCGGTGCCGCTCTCCAGACTCGACGGTCTCGATTCCCTGCTCTCGATCGTACAGATGCCCGCAGGCGTCCCTGTGGCGACCGTCTCGATCGGGGGAGCCCGCAACGCCGGGCTTCTCGCCATTCGCATTCTCGGGGCATCCGATCCCGCGCTCGCGGCGAAGCTCAGCGACTACGCGGAGAGCCTCAAGACTCTCGTCGACGAGAAGAACGCGGCCCTGAAGTCGACGCTGTGAGCGCAGTCAGCCCGATCCGCTTTCCCGATCTCGGGTCACCGCAGACGATGACCAAGCGGGCCTGGTGGCTGGTCGGCCTTAATGTCCTGATCCCGGGATCCGCCCAGATTCTCGCCGGTAACCGGAGGCTCGGTCGGTTCGGCGTCGGTACGACGTTCATGCTCTGGTCCGTCGTCGTCGTCGGCTTCCTCGTCTACCTGGTCGGCCACTCGGTGATCTATACCGTGGTCACCAATCCGATCGCCCTCACGATCGTGCAGGTGGCGTTGGGCGCCTACGCGATCCTGTGGATCGTGCTCACCCTCGACACTCTCCGACTGACCCGGCTGATCAAGACCGCTCCCGGGATCCGCCCGATGATCGCGGTTCTTTCGGTCGCGGCACTCGTCGCGACCGCTGGCACCGCGAGCTACATGGCCGTCACGGCGGGAAGCGCTCGCGATGCGGTGACGCAGATCTTCGCCGGGACGAACATGGCTCCGCCCGTCGACGGGCGCTACAACATCATGCTTCTCGGCGGCGATGCCGGCCCGGACCGCATGGGACTCCGGCCCGACAGCCTCTCGATCGCCAGCGTCGACGCCACGACCGGCGCGACAACCATCGTCGGCATCCCGAGAAACCTCGAGAAGGTGCCTTTCGCCAAGGGCTCGCCGCTCTATGGTCCGTTCCCTCACGGCTACAACTGCGGCGACCTCTGCCTGATCGACTACCTCTATACCTACGGCGAGGAACATCCCTCGCTCTATCCGAACGCGGCCAAAAACGGCAGCTCTGCAGGCATCGAGGCCATGAAGGATGCCGCAGAGGGCGTGCTCGGAATCACGATCCAGTACTACGCGCTCATCGACATGCAGGGCTTCTCCGACCTCGTCGACGCGCTCGGTGGAGTCACGGTCGACGTTCCGACCCGCACGCCCATCGGCGGCGTGACCGGCGCGCACCCGGCGGGCTGGATCGAGGCCGGCAAACAGAAGATGGATGGATATACCGCCCTCTGGTATGCCCGCACGCGCTACAACAGCAACGACTTCGAGCGCATGGCGCGGCAGCGGCTCGTGCAGGAGGCGATCCTCAAGCAGTTCCAGCCATCGATCGTGCTGAGCAAGTTCCAGGACGTCGCCAAGGCCGGCACCCAGGTGGTGAAGACCGACATCCCGACGGCCGCGCTCGGCGGGTTCGTCGATCTGGCGGACAAGTCGCGCAAGCTCCCGATAACCCACCTGGAACTCGTGCCGCCGACGATCAATCCGGGAACACCCGACTACACCAGGATCCGGCAGCTGGTGGCCACGGCGATCGCGCCGAGTGCGACACCCGTGCCGTAACCGAGGCGCTAGAGGTCCGCGTGCAGTTGCCAGACCTTCTCGGCTGAGTCGGCCCAGCTGAAGGCCTTCGCACGGTCCTGTCCGAGGTACTTGAGACGCTCGGTGAGAGCCGGGTCGTCCAGCACCGAGGCGATCCCGGCGGCGAGTCGCTCGGGATACCCTTCCGAGTCGTTCCGCTCCACCACGACGCCTGCGCCACCGGCGACCTCGACCACGGCGGGATCGTCGGAGTGCACCACGGGGGTGCCGAAGTTGAACGCTTCGATGACGGGAAGCCCGAAGCCTTCGGCCAGGCTCGGGAACACGAAAGCGGCGGCGCGATCGAGGGCGACCGCGAGATCGGCGTCGGCGAGGTATCCGAGGGATCTGACCCGGTCGGGTTCCAGGCCTGCCTCGGCCGCGATGCCGGCGATGTCGAGTCCGTTCCAGCCCTCTGGGCCGGCGATCAGCAGGGGAATGCCCGAAAGCTCAGGACGAGTGAGGGCGGCGATGAGGGGGATGATTCCCTTGTGGGGCTGGAGGGTACCGACGCTGAGGAGATAGCGGTCGGGGAGTTCCAGTCGTGCCGCGCGCGCATCCGGGTCTACCGGCAGGGTCAGCTTCGAACTGACCGCCCCGCCGATCACCCTGATCCGATCGCCGAAATCGAGAATCTCGGCGAGCTGGTCGGCGACGGCGTGGGTCGGCACGACGACGGCATCGGCATACCTGTGGGCGCGCTTGGCCATGCTCTTGTACCAGCCGAGTCGCCGCGACGAGAGCGCGCCTGGATGCGTCCACGGAATGACGTCATGGATGGTCACCACCGATTGCTCACCGGCATTGTTGAGGTGATCGTGCTTGGAGAGCGGCGCGAACAGGCCTGTCGCGTGCAGCATGCCACTGCCGGGAAGGCGTGTGAATCCATGCTGCCAGGCGAGCTCGAGCTCACGGCGGGCGAGCGTGCTCTTGAAGAGACCGGACAGGTCCGGAAGCAGCGTAGTGAGGAGCTCGTAGTCCTCCTCCGGGGAGGCAGAGACGATTCCGGCGACGTCGCAACCGGCCGGAGCGGTGCGGATCAGTTCCCGGGTGAGCTCTTCGGTGTATCGTCCGATTCCCCCGGGAATCGGGGCCACAATCTGGTCAACGATCACGCGAAGGGTCGTCATGTCGCTCCAATGAATTACCGGGGTACTGCCCCATCCCCGCCACGACTTTACCAGCGAGATCGTGTGCCCCGCGAATGGGGGTCACGCTCAGGTGGGAACAACCTCGAGCGCGCCGGCCGAGTTCGCCGCGGAGAGCGCCGCGCGCCAGTTGCGCATGGGCGAGAGTCCCACCCCGCTCCATGCGTCGTGTCCGAGTACCGAATAGTCGGGGCGCGGTGCCGGTCGCACGAAGTCGGCGCTCGTCGTCGGCAGCACCCGCTCGGGGTCGAGTCCCGCCACGCGGAAGATCTCCTTCGTGAATTCGAACCAGCTCGCCTCGCCGGAGTTGGTGGCGTGGTAGACCCCGGCAGGGGCATCCGAATCGAGCAGTTCGACGATCTGCCTGGCGAGGTCGGCGGTCCAGGTGGGCTGGCCGAGCTGGTCGGTGACGACCTTCACCGTGTCGTGGCTCGCGGCGAGCCTGAGCATGGTCTTCGCGAAGTTGGGTCCACCGGCTCCGTACAGCCAGGCGGTGCGCACGATGTAGGTGCCATCCGGATGCGCGGCTCGCGCCAGCCGTTCGCCCTCCGCCTTGGTGCGCCCGTAGGCCGAGATCGGGTTGAGCGGAGTGTCTTCGCGGTAGGGGGACGTCGCGGAGCCGTCGAAGACGTAGTCCGTGGAGACCTGCACGAGGCGCGCGTTGTTCTCTCTCGCCGCGATCGCGAGGTTCTGGGCGCCGATCGCATTGACGGCGTAGGCCTCGGCTTCGTGGGTCTCCGCGTCGTCGACCCTGGTGTAGGCGGAGGCGTTGATGACGTCGCTGTGTCCCGCCACTGCCGCGCGTACCGCGTCAAGATCGGTGACGTCGAGGTCGGCACGCGTGAGCGCCGTGACGTCACGGCCGGCGAGGGCTTTGCGGAGGTCGATGCCGAGCATTCCTCCGGCGCCGGCGATGAGGTAACTGGTCATGATGTTAAATCGTGCCATCTTCGACGGCGGCCCGGATCCACGGGATGACCTCGTCGAGCATCTCGTCGAGTGAGGTGGTCGCCTCGAAGCCCAGCAGGTCTTGTGTTTTCGAGACGTCCGGAACCCTCTTCTGCACGTCGTGCTGGTAGCCCTCGTCGTGCACGAGGCGAAGCGGCACATCCGGTCCCTTGATCTTGTGCCAGATCACCTCGGCCAGCTCGGCGACCGTGTGGCCGCTCGCAGTGGAGATGTTGAAGTCGTTGTTGAGGGCGGCCGGATGGTCGAGGGTCAGCACGATTCCACGGGCCAGATCCCCGCCATAGGTGTAGTGACGCACCTGGTCGCCCTGGCCGAGGATGTGCAGTGGATCCTGGCCTTTCACGATCTTCTGTACCAAGTCCGGAACGACGTGGCTCATCGCCAGCGTGACATTGCCAGAGTCGATCTCGATGTCGCCGCTCGCGCGGCTCTCGCCGATGCCGACGCAGTTGAACGGCCGAACGATCGTGTACGGCAACCGGTACTGGTCCCAGGCCGCACGGGCGAAGTACTCCACGGCGAGTTTCTGGAAACCGTAGGAGGAGAGCGGCGGTGGAACGAGAAGCTCGTCGCCTTCCTTGCTCGGCCAGCGATCGGTCGACTCGAAGACCATCGAGCTGGACATGTAGGTGACCTTCTTCAGGCGGCCGGCCCGGTGTGCGGCGATCGCGGCATCCACGGAGGAGGCGATGATGCGCTCGTTCTGG
Organism: Microbacteriaceae bacterium; assembly: GCA_025464815.1. Taxonomy (GTDB): domain Bacteria; phylum Actinomycetota; class Actinomycetes; order Actinomycetales; family Microbacteriaceae; genus Lacisediminihabitans. The sequence continues at coordinate 8,843 of JAODMW010000072.1, forward strand.
GCGAGCAGGTCGTATGCGTAGGTGTGGAAGTACGAGATGCCGCCGATCAGGGCGGCGCCCGCGATGAAGTGATCGGCATCCGAGAGCACGCGCGTCATCAGCTCGACATCCTGCACGTCCCCGACGATCAGCTCGTAGTCCGGATTCGAGTCGTAGGACTTCACGACCCTGCCGTACTTGGAGTAGTTGTCGACGCCGACGACCTGGTGGCCCTGTCGCAGCAGCTCCTCGACGATGTAGCCGCCGATGAATCCGGCCGATCCGGTGACCACCACTTTCTGGGTTTCGCTCATCGTTCGGTGGTGCTCCTGTTCATTTTTGCGGTGATTTCTTCGACGGTCAGGCGGGGCCCGAAGGCGAACCGATACCAGCGAAAGTACTTGGGAATCCAGGCCGCGATGCGGAAGTTCGAGGTGCCATCCGTGCGGTCGAGCCAGATGGTGGGGATCTCTGCGACGGGCAGGCGAAGTCGCCGTGCCTTGGCCGTGAGCTCGAGGCCGATCTCGAAGCCGTCGCGGCTGTCGATGCCGACCGATTTCACGAAGGACGCGTTGTAGGCCTTATACGAGTTTGTCGCATCGCGGGTGCCGGCGTTCGCCAGGGTGTGCAGCGAGCGGCCGGCCAGCCGCGACAGGAATCGCTTGAGTCGTGGAGCACCCACCTGCTGGCCTCCCGCCATATAGCGTGATGCCGCCGCCACGACGACGCCGCGTTCAACGAGCAGCACGAGTTCATCGATCTGCCGCGGATCGTCGCAGCCGTCCGCCATCGTCACGACGAGGGTCGCGGATGTCGCGGTGTCGATGCCGAAGCGGATCGCGTGGGCGGGACCGCGACCGTAACTGCTCACCACCGCGCGTACCTGCGGATGGTCCTGCGAAAAGCGCTCGACGGGCGCGATCGTCGTGTCGTCGGCGGTGTCGACGACCACCAGGATCTCGGCATCGGTCGTGACCGCCGCGACGATCCGTTCGAGGCCGACGATGATGTGGTCACCCTCGTTGTAGGCGGGGATGATGATGGAGACTCGGCTCACACGAGCACCCCGCCGCCGGTGACGTTCCACACGTCGACGACCGGCTTCGTGGTCTCCAGGTCGCGGTACTCCGGATGCGGGGTCGCGATCACGAGGATGTCGGCCTTCTCCAGCACCAGCTCGAGCGGCAGGAGTGTGTCATCGGTCTCCTCGCTCACATAGGGATCCGTCGACAGCACCGCCCTGGCTCTGAACTTGAGCACGCGGCGCAGTTTGTAGGAGAGGCTCGAGCGGATGTCATCCGATTGGGCCTTGAACGACATGCCCAAGATTCCGACGGTCGCATTCGCGAGATCGAAACGCTTCTCGAGGCGACTGACCAGGTACAGCGGCAGGCCTTCGTTGACCAGCATCGCGGAGTGGCCGAGGCTGAAGGTGTTGTCGCTGAAGGCGGCGAGCTGCATGGTGTCTTTGAACAGGCAGGGACCCGCCGCGAACCCGGCGCTCGGCATGTCGCTGGCGCGCGGGTAGTCCTGGGTGAGACCGGCACGGATGCGTTCGAAGTCGAGCCCGCGATCATTGGCGATCATGTAGAACTGGTTCGCCGCCGCGAATTTGAGGTACCGCCAGGTGTTCGTGAAGAGCTTGGCGAGTTCCGCCTCCTCCGGCTCGAGGTGCACGATCTGCTCGGTCAGGATTCCGAAGAGCTCGGCGGCACGCTGACGCCCCACCTCGGTGCGGGCGGAGACGATCTGGGGGAGAGTGAACAGCTCGGTCATCGCCCGGTGCTCGGCGATGCGCTCCGGGCAGAAGGCGACGGGAACGTCTACGCCGAGTCTGGCGATCATCCTCTCCACGAGCGCGGTCACGCCGGGGTAGACGGTGCTGCGCAGAACGAGGAGCTGTCCGTCGCGCAGATATTCGCTGCAGGCGCCGAGCGCCCGCGGAATGGCGTTCGGGTCGGGATTGAGATGCTCGTCGACCGGTGTGCCGATCACGACGACGATGTTCCGCCCTTCGCCGACCACGCTCGCATCGGTCGTGGCCCTGATCCGTCCGGCATCGAGCGCGGCGCGCAGCATCGGCTCTGCACCGGGCTCGAGGAACGGGACGATACCGCTGTTCACGAGTTCGACGGCCTTCTCGCTCAGGTCGTAGACGGCCACCCTCGCGCCGCGGTCGGCGAGGGCGATCGCGAGGGGCAGGCCGACGTGGCCTGCCCCGCCGACGACGATGACGTCAAGTTCGAAGTCGTGGGCCATGGACAGTCCTTGAGGTCTCGTCGGCGCCCGTCAGAGTCGCTTCGCGGCGGAGTACGTATGCAGTAAATATAGCCTCGTCAGATCAAGCGGATGCGGGCTCGCTCATGGTTATGCTGAACTCCGGATGCCGAACGATCAGTCGATGGATGCAGCAGCCGCCTCCGGCGCGCGAGGCGAGGAGAGTCGCGGTGATCGCGTCACCGGCCGGCGGTCGTTCAACCCGGTCACGATTCACTATTCGGCGCTGGCGCTGAGCTTCGCGCTGATCCTGGTTCTCGGTCGCAACCAGTGGTTCTTCGGTGATGACTGGGCGATTCTGGTGCCGCGTGCCGACAGCGATATCTTCCTCCCCCATGTGGGCCATTGGACACTCACGCCGTCGGTCGTCTTCCAGCTGGTGCGCGACTGGCTCGGCCTGGGAAGCTACCTTCCGTTTCTCGCGCTCGCCGTGGTCGCGCACCTCGCGGTTGCACATCTGATCTGGCGAATCCTCGGACGGGTGGGCGTCGACCGCTGGTTGGCCACCGTTCTGAGCATCCTCGTGATGCTGCTCGGCGGTGCCTCGGAGAACATCTTCTGGGCATTCCAGTTCGGATTCATGGGTGCGATCGCGCTCGGCCTGTGGGTTCTCCTGCTCTTCGACCGCACCACGCTCAATGTCCCGCTCATCCTCGTGCTGTCGGTGCTCGCACCGACCTTTTCCGGTACGGCGATACCCGTGCTGGCGGCTGCGGCTGTCGTCGGGTTCATCCGTCATGGCTGGTGGAGGACTGTGCTGCTCCTGCTGCCGACCGCGATCAGCTACGTGACCTGGTATCTGCTGGTTGCTCGCGACCATCCGGTGCCATCGAGCGGAATCGTGAGCCTCGGTGGTGCGCTGCTCTATGCCGCGGCGATGTACGGCGCGGGTCTCGGCCGCGCGCTGCCGTGGATAGGTCTCGGCGTGATTCCGGCGCTCACGACCGCCATCTGGTTTTTCGCCACCATCCGCAGGGGGCTGAAATCGGTGGCGGCTCCCGCGTATGCGATGGTGATCGGGTCGGTCGTGTTCGTCGCCCTCACCACCTACTCGCGGATGTCATTCGGGCTCTCCGGAGCGGCGGCGGAGCGCTATGCCTACCTGACGGTCGTGCTCCTGCTGCCCGCGATCGGCCTGCAGCTCACCCGGCTGGTCCGAGCGTCGAAGAGGGCATTCATCGCAACCGTCGCAGTTCTCGGCGCCTTCATAGCGGTTAACACGGTCGTACTCGGGGTAGAGGCGCACGCCCAGGCCGTTATCGAGACAGGCAGCGAGCTTCGAGTCGACACGCGGCTTCGTGCGCTAATCGCCGACCCCAAGGATGCTGCGCTGCTGAACTCACCGCCCGATGCGAAATGGTCTCCCGACCTACTGGGATCAGACCTTTTGACGCTCTACCGGCGGGGCGAGATCCCCGACCTTAGAGTGCCGCACGCTCCTTGAGTGGTTCCCACCAGGCGCGGTTGTCGCGGTACCACTGCACGACATCCGCGAGCCCCCGTTCGAAGGGGACGAGTGGTTCGTAGCCGAGTTCCGCGCGGATCTTCGAGATGTCGACGCTGTAGCGCAGGTCGTGGCCGAGGCGATCCTGAACCCGGTCGACATACGACCAGTCCTTGCCCGTCGCGTCCAGCAGCAACTGGGTGAGCTCCCTGTTCGTGAGTTCGGTGCCGCCGCCGATGTTGTAGATCTCGCCGGCACGGCCGCCGACGAGCACCATCGCGATGCCACGGGTATGGTCATCGACGTGCAGCCAGTCGCGGATGTTGTTGCCCTCGCCATACAGCGGAACATGCCTGTCATCGATGAGGTTCGTGACGAACAGCGGGATGACCTTCTCGGGGAAATGGTACGGGCCGTAGTTGTTCGAGCAGCGCGTGATCGACACGTTCAGGCCGTGGGTGCGGAAATATGAGCGGGCGAGCAGGTCGCTGCCGGCCTTAGACGCGGAATAGGGAGAGTTGGGCTCGAGCGGACGCTGCTCGTCCCATGAACCCTCGGCGATGGATCCGTAGACCTCGTCGGTGGACACGTGCACGAATCGCTCGAGATTCGCCCGCAGGGCCGCATCGAGCAGGCGCTGGGTGCCGAGCACGTTGGTTTCGACGAAGATGCCGGAGTCCCGCACGGAGCGGTCGACGTGCGATTCGGCGGCGAAGTGCACGACCGCGTCCACGTCCGGCAGCAGCCGGTCGAGCAGGTCGGAGTCGCGGATGTCGCCCTTGATGAACTCGTACCGCGGCGAATCGGCGACCGGCGCGAGGTTCTCGAGATTGCCAGAGTAGGTGAGTGCGTCGAGCACGACAACGTCGGCACCCTCGAGGCCGGGATAGGCGTCTTGGAGGGTACGGCGAACGAAGTTGGAGCCGATGAAGCCGGCGCCGCCGGTGACGAGGATTTTCATTGGGCAGCGGTCCTTTGTTGGAGCGGTTCGAACGCGGAGGGAGTCCAGAAACGGCGTTGATAGACTTAAAGCGTATTATTCCAGCCAGCAACGAGATGACGATGACGGAAATCACACCGGACGAACAGGCTGATTATGAGCGAGATGCGAGGCAGCTTGCCCTTGTCGATCGGATCATCGGGCTGGAAGCCCAAGTCGCTCATCTGAGGTCGGTCAACACTTCCCAGGCGCTGCGTGATCAACTAAAAGAAGTCAAATCGTCGACCACATGGAAAGTCGGACGCCTTGTGCTCGCTCCGGCGTTGGCACTCCAGAGGCTCCTCGGCCGGAACGCCGATAAAGACAAGTGAGCCTCTCCATAACTGTGGTGGTTGTAACCACCAGCACGGCGCTGCATGCTGCAGACAAGCTAATTGCTTCTGCCACTGCGGCCGGCTTCGACGTCCGAGTAGTTGCTCGAACGGGAGACGATCCGATTGCCGATGTCGTCAAGGTTGCCATTGCTGCATCCTCGAGCGAGTACGTGTCGATCATCGAGAGCGATGGCTGGCTATCGGGAGAGGCGGGAGCGGTTATTGGAGGATTCCTAGCCAGTCATCCCGGCGCCGATATTGTCTACACCGACGAAGGGACGGTCGGGCGACGTGGGCGCATCGATGTCATCGCTAAGCCGATTTTTTCGCCTGAGAGGTTGCGCTGTCAGTTTTACTGGGGTGACATCGTGCTCTACCGGCGCTCCCTCTTCGACGAGGTCGGTGGGGTCGATGCGTCGGTTCCGGGGGCCGAGCTCTACGATCTTGCCCTGCGTGCGAGCATCGCGGCCCGCTCGGTGGAGCATATCGCCAAGCCGCTTTTCATCCGTTCGGTGCAGAGCGACTCGGGACTTGGCGGCATCGCGCTCGAATCGACGAGGCGAGCGCTCGAACGCCATTTGGCTTCCACCGGCGGCGGTGTCGTGCGCGCGGTCGGCGCCGATGGCGTGCACGATACCCGTCGATTAGTCCAGGGAGAGCCGCTCATCTCCATCGTTATACCGTCACGGGGTATCTACAGCGAAATCGATGGCGAGAGGCGCTGCTACGTTGTCGACGCAGCCCGGAGCATCATGGACCTTTCCACTTACCAGAACTTCGAGATCACACTTGTTCTCGACTCGGTCGCGGAATCGGAGGTGATCTCGGAGCTGATGGCGATCGTGGGGCAGAAGTTGAGGATCGTCGAGTGGACCAAGCCGTTCAACTTCTCCGAGAAGATCAATCACGGCGTACTGCATTCGCGGGGGGAGTTCGTGCTTCTCCTCAATGATGACGTGCAGATACTCGAGCCCGAGTGGCTCGAGTCCCTGCTTGCCCTCGCGCAGCGACCGGGTGCCGGCATGTCGGGGGGCATGCTCTATTACAAGGACGACACGATCCAGCACGCCGGCCACGGCTACTATGACGGCGATGCATCGCACATCGGGCTCGATGCGCCTCGGACGGATCCTGGACCGCTCAACGGATATCGGGTCGAGCGCGAGGTTTCGGGTGTGACAGCTGCCTGTGCCATGATGCCGAAGGCACTCTTCATTGAGGTGGGAGGACTGTCCAATCTCCTGCCGGGCAACTTCAACGACGTCGACCTCTGCATGAAGGTGACGTGGCTCGGCCACGACATCTACTGGACTCCTCATGCCGAGCTATACCATTTCGAATCGAAAACGCGCGATGCCTCTGTGCACGCCTTCGAGGTTGATGTTGCGTGGGGTCGTTGGGGATTTCGGATGCATGATCCGAGGTACTGGCCTTATCCGCACAATCGCCCGCCGGCTTAGGCCGGACCGGCGGCTTGGTAGGCTCTCGGTGTGCAAATCCGCGAACTCTCCATCCCCGATTCATACGAGATAACGCCGAAACAATTCTCGGACGACCGAGGCCTTTTTCTCGAATGGTATCGGTTTGACCGATTCGCCGAAGTGCTCGGACACCCCATCGACCTGCGCCAGGGGAACCTGTCGGTGTCGAAACGCGGCGTCGTACGCGGCATCCACTTCGCCGATATCCCGCGCGGACAGGCCAAGTATGTCAGCGCTGTTCATGGAGCCGTCCTCGATTTCGTGATCGATATCCGTGTCGGCTCGTCGACCTTTGGCCAGTGGGATTCTGTGCTATTGGACGACGTCGACCATAGATCGATCTACCTCGCTGAGGGTCTCGGCCACGCATTTGTGGCGCTGAGCGACAACGCGACGGTGAGTTATCTCGTGAGCGACACCTACAACGCCGAGCGTGAGCATGGAATCAATCCATTGGACCTCGACATCGGGCTGATATTTCCAGAGGCCGCCGGCGAACTAGTCCTGTCACCCAAAGACACAGACGCCCCTTCGCTTGCCGATGCTGCCGCGAGCGGATTGCTTCCAACGTGGAACGACGCGAAGGCGTTCTATGCCTCGCAGAATACGATCGGCGGCTGAGCAGATGCGCGGAATCATCCTTGCCGGCGGGTCCGGCACACGACTATGGCCGATTACCAAGGGCATCTCGAAGCAGCTCATGCCGATCTATGACAAGCCGATGATCTATTACCCCTTGTCCACGCTGATGATGGCGGGGATCAGCGAGATCCTCATCATCACCACGCCGGAATACAACGACCAGTTCAAAGCACTGCTCGGGGACGGAAGCCAGCTCGGAATCCGCCTAGAATACGCGGTTCAGCCATCGCCAGACGGGCTCGCGCAGGCCTTCATCATCGGGGAGGAGTTCATCGGGGATGACAGTGTCGCCCTCGTCCTCGGCGACAACATTTTCCATGGTGCCGGTCTCGGTTCATCATTGCGCGCACACGAGTCGATCGACGGCGGCCTTATCTTCGCTTACCACGTCTCGAATCCGACTGCCTATGGTGTCGTTGAGTTCGACGAGCAGATGATCGCCCGCTCGATAGAAGAAAAGCCGATTAATCCTAAGAGTAACTACGCCGTTCCCGGATTGTATTTCTACGACAACTCGGTCGTCGAGATCGCCAAAACTATCGAACCGAGCGCGCGTGGCGAACTCGAGATCTCCACGATCAACGAGCGTTATCTCGCAGCAGGAAAACTGCAGGTGCAGGTGCTTGATCGTGGCGTCGCCTGGCTGGACACCGGTACCTTCGAATCGATGATGCAGGCATCCGAATACGTGCGGGTCATTGAAGACCGCCAGGGTTTCAAGGTTGGATGCATCGAAGAGGTCGCCTGGCGCGCTGGTTGGATCGGAGACGAGCAACTCGCCGCCCTCTCGACCCCGCTAGTGAAGAGCGGTTACGGAACCTACCTCGCGAGCCTTCTGGGCTGAATGCGGGTCAGCCCCGAGTGAGCCAGGTAGCACGCAGCGCGAGTCCTGCCCGTAACACCCATCGAAGCGGTGCCAAATACCACGAAGAGTATTTTCGCGACATGTACTGGTACGCGCTCTTGTGGTGAGCCTTGATCATTCGCGCCGACTCTGTGCTCGTTGAATGCGCACCGGTGTGCGTGACCACGGAGACTGGCTCGTACACGTTTGTCCAGCCAGCTTTGCCGAGGCGATAGCCGAGGTCTACATCCTCGAAATACATGAAGAATGCGTCGTCGAAGCCATCGATTGCTTCAAAGGCCGATCGGCGAAGGAGTAGACACGAGCCGGAGAGCCAGCCTGCGCCACGCCTGGCAGCTGATTCGCTGAAGTCCGAAAGATACCTTATCGTCCATGGGTTCGTGCGCCAGATGCGGCCGAACAGGGCGTGACCGACGCCGGTGCGGAGCGAAGGCAGCTCGCGCGCCGACGGGTAGATCGAACCGTCCGCGTTCAAGACGCGGGGGCCAACGGCGGCAGCGCCCGGGACTTCATCGAGGGCTCGGACGAGCGCCGCAATAGCCCCCCCGCCGAACTGCACGTCAGGATTGCTGACGAGCACCGAAGTGATATTTGTCGGCAGAGTTGCGATGGCGCGGTTAATGGCGCCGCCATAGCCGAAATTTGCGCCGAGTTCGACAAGGGTCGCGGAAAATTCAGTACACGCTCTACGAGCTTGCGCCAAATCGGCCGACCCGTTATCGGCCACGACAATCGTGATGTCGGCGGACTCGCGTGACCGAATGGAGGAGAGAAATCCACGGAGGTGAGAGCCAGAATTATAGGAGACGGTGACGACCGCTATTGAATCGAGCGGCGTGTTAGACATGTTTCCCGAGCTTACTCTGGCGACCGAGACCAGCCGCCCCAGTCGCCTTGGTAAGGTGGTGTGTTCGCCGCGATTATGGGCCACGCCCGGAGGGTATAGGGACCATATGAGATTTCTGAGATTGGCCGCTGTCGGCATCCGCATACTGAGGACTGAGGGACTGCGTTCGTTCGTTTTCAGGACGAAGAAGAGGTTGACGTCAGAAATCGTCGGGCAGTCGGTCGACATGGCGGTCAAGACTGGGGACGCGCTGGACGCCGATTGGTCGAAACCGCCAATGCACCTGTCTACTCCGATAGTGGTGGAGGCGGGTCCGGTGACCATCGCCTGGATCATGTCCCCACCGAGCGCAAACAGCGGTGGTCACCAGAACCTGTTTCGGTTCATCGACTTCGCCGAAAAAGCGGGCCATGTCTGCAAGGTGTACTTCTATACGAACACCCCGATCGTCGTGAACTCGAAAGATATGCGAACGATGATGCGCGAGTCGGGCGGATATCCCGACGTGAAGGCATCCATGGAGATGTACAACCGAGACACCGGAGTCGATTCATCCGTTCAGGCCATTTTCGCTACTGGTTGGGAGACCGCGTATCCGGCGTTCCTCGACAAATCCTTTGCACGACGTTTCTATTTTGTGCAGGACTATGAGCCGGGCTTCTACCCACTCGGCTCTGAATCGATCCTCGCGGAGAATACCTATCGATTTGGTTTCCATGGGATCACCGCCGGCGGCTGGCTCTCCCACAAGCTGCACGCCGAGTTCGGGATGGCCACCGACCATTTCGATTTCGCGGTCGATCGCGATCTCTACAATCTCGTGAACACCAAACCGCGCACGGAGATCTTCTTCTACGCACGACCGGTGACTCCGCGCCGTGGCTTCGAGATCGGAATCATGGCACTGGAGGAGTTTTCGAAACGCAAGCCCGATGTGACGATAAACTTGGCTGGCTGGGATGTGACTCGCTGGGATATCGAATTCCCGCACAAGAATCTCCGCGGCGTTGATGTTCCAGCGCTCAATGATGTTTACAACCGATGCCTGGCTGGGCTCGTAATCTCAGCATCGAATATGTCGCTGCTACCGCTCGAATTGATGTCGAGCGGTGTTGCACCGGTTGTCAACGACGCTCCCAATAATCGGCTGGTCTCCGACAACCCCTTTATCGAATACGTGTCGTCGTCGCCGGGCGCCATCGCTGATCGTCTGGTCGAGATCGTTGAACGAACGGACGGAGTGGATCGGGCGATCGCGATGTCCAAGTCCCTCGACGGCTTGACCTGGGAAAGGTCGGGCGCGCAGTTCGTCGATGCTTTCGAGAGGGCCATGCGTGGCTAGGGCCGTCGTCATCGGGGCCAATGGGTTTATCGGTTCGCATCTCGTCGATGCTCTTGCCTCCGAGGGCCATGAAGTCACGGCTTTCGGTCGCTTCAGTTCGCCGCGACCGAAGTATTCGGCGCACGGCGTGCGAATGATTCGAGGGGAGTTCCTGAACCGTGCGGACATCGACGGGCTGGTCGAGGGCGCTGAGATCGTGTTTCACTTTCTATCGACCACGAGTCCGGCAACGGCCGAGAGCGACCCGACCCTCGACATCCGAACCAATGTGGTGCAATCCGTGGAACTTTTCGATGCCTGCGTCGCGGCTGGTGTGGAGAATGTCTATTTCGCCTCGACCGGGGGAGCTATCTACGGCCCGCAGGGAAAGGAGAGTTATGTTGAAACGGACAGAACCGAACCGGTCTCTCCCTACGCCATCGGCAAGCTGTCTATCGAGAATTACCTCCGTTACTTCGAGGTGATGCATGGACTGCGTTCGACGACTCTGCGCATCTCCAATCCGTATGGCACGCGCCAGCCTCTGCATCGGCAGCAGGGTCTTATCCCCATCGCCCTCCGGCAGATCGCCGCGGGCGAGCCGGTCATGCGATACGGCGACGGATCGATGATCCGCGACTACCTCTATGTCGAAGACCTCGTGCGGATGATTACCCGCATGGTCGGCCAACCGCATCGCCACTCAACCTACAATCTGGGAAGCGGCGTCGGGCACTCCGTTACCGAGATCCTGGATTCCCTCCATAGGGTGACCCGCATCGATTTCGACATCATCGAACGACCAGTACCGGCTACTTTCGTCGACCGGGTGGTGCTCGATACCGAGCGGTATTGGGACGAATTCGGCGTCGTCGAGCTGACACCTCTCGACGAGGGAATCAGGCGAACCTACGAGGAGATCAGAGCGCACTATGAACGCTGAGAAGCCCATTGCGACAGTCGTGATCCTCACCTATGACGGCGAGAAGTATCTGCGGCGTATCCTCGATGCAGTGCTCGCCCAGGACATCGATGGGGATGTCGAGGTGCTCGTGATCGACTCGGGCTCGACCGACGGCACCCTCTCGATCGTGGCCGCGTACCCGACAGTGCGACTTCACCAGATTCCTAATTCGGAGTTCGGCCACGGCAAAACCCGCAATCTGGCAGCGCAAATGGCGAACGGCGCGTTCGTCGCCTTTCTCACTCACGACGCCATTCCTATGTCATCGTCATGGCTACGCGAACTCACCGCACCGTTCGCCATCGACGACCGCATCGTCGCGGTGATGGGCAAGCAGGTGCCCCGGCCGGGGTGTTTTCCTCTCATGAAGTACGAGATCAATGGCGTCTTCGCGCAGTTCGGACCCGACTTCGGCACGAGCCTCTTCTACAAAGACACGTTCGTGCAGGATGCGGGTACACTCGCCGCGATCACTTTCTACTCGGACGTCAATTCCGCGACTAGGCGCGCATTTCTCACTGAGACGATCCCGTACCGCGATGTGCGTTATGCAGAAGATCAGATGTTTGGGCAGGACCTCATCGAGGCCGGTTATTGGAAGGCCTACGCGCCGCGTGCCGCCGTGGAGCATTCGAACGACCTCACCTACGCCGAGTTCGGCTCCCGCATCTTCGATGAGACCGTCGGACTTCGGCAGATCGGTGTGCCTGTGCCCCGGATGTCGCGGCTCGGGCTTTATCGCCGTATTCTGCGTTCGGTCGCTGGCGACACATCGAGAATTTCGAAAGACAGGTCCTGGAGCTGGAAGCGCCGACTCTATTGGCTCGTGGTCAACCCGTTCTACCAAGGGCGAAAGTGGGCGAGTTATCGTCATGCGGCGAATGTCGATCTCGCCGATGAGGCCGCGATCGCCGCGGGCTCACTCGAGGCCCAGAGAAAGACCCAATAGTCCGACGAACTCCCTACAACGGCGGCAGCGAGTAAACGTGCGTGCGAAGGTCCATCCTCAAGTAGCCGGTACCGGGTGAAGGACTGCTCACGGTGAACGTCGACGCAGGATTCAGCTGATGGAGCTGCTCGCCCTCGAGAGTTTCGAGACTGCCGCGCAGTACGTACTTTCCAGTGCCCAGCGCGGGGTCCTTGAAGGTGAAGTCGACCTGGTGGCGACCGGGAGTGTTGGGCAAATCCTGGTTGAGCATCCGAGTCGAGAGACCGTACACAAGAGCACCCTGCGTGGTCTCGATCGTCAGGTCGGCAACGAGCGGCTCTTCTTTTTCGAGGATCTCGTAGCCGAACGATACTGTCATGTCGGAACCGGAAACGACGGTCTTCTCGTCTTCCGGTTCATCAGAGGCGATGAGGACGCTGGTCACGCGCGTGTTGGGTACGGCATCCGTTGCCCGCAGACTTTCCTCGTGGAGGCGCTGTGCTTCATAACCCCCTTGGAGTACACGGATGCCATCCTCGGTGCCACCATCGAAGATCATCTCCCCGTGATTCATCACCACGACGCGATCGCAGAGGAGTTCGATCTGGGCCGCCGAGTGGCTGACGACGACAATCGTTCTGCCCTCCTTCTGGAACTCGGCGATCTTGGCCACGCACTTGTTCTGGAAGGGCTCATCACCGACGGCCAGCACCTCGTCGACCAGAAGGAGGTCAGGGTCGACATGCACCGCGACCGCGAAGGCGAGCCGAACGTACATCCCCGAGCTGAAGAACTTGACCTGGGTATCGATGAAATCCTCGATACCGGAGAAGTCGACGATCGCGTCGAAATAGCGATCGATTTCACGCTGGTTGAGACCGAGGATTGCCGCGTTGAGATAGACGTTCTCCCTGCCGGTCAGATCCGGGTGGAAGCCAGCGCCAAGTTCGAGTAGGGCCGCCATGCGACCCCTTCGCTCGACAGTGCCCGACGTGGGTTCGATGATCCCGCCAACGACCTTCAGGAGAGTGCTCTTTCCGGAGCCGTTGTGTCCGACGAGCCCGACGGTCGTGCCGGCTTTGATGTCGAGATCGATGTCACGCAGAGCCCAAAAGTCTTCACGGTACTTCTTCTCGACGGCCGAGTTCACGAGCCGCTCTTTGATCGACTTGTGGCGATTGAGGGTGAACCGCTTGGACACGCCGGAGACATTGACGATGGTGGGAATGGCCATGATCTATAGCTCCTGAGCGAAGTTGCCCTGCAGCCGGGAGAAGACCCGCTGTGAGATCCAGAGGAGAACGACACTCGCGACCAGAACGATCAAGAGACGCAACTCGAGATCCGACGGCCAGAACTGTGTGATGCCGGCTGCACCGTTCGATCCAGATGTCCATAGTGCTTTCTGCGCCCCGATGATCGCGATCGTCACCGGGTTGGCCAGGTAGAGCTGCTCGAGCCAGTTCCCGCCGAGTTCACGATGGACGAAGGTGAACGGATAGACGATCGGTGACGCCCAGAAGAACACCAGGAGGTAGATCTCGACGAAGTGTTGGATGTCTCGTAGGTACACGTTGAGGGCGGCCACGAGAAGCGCGAGTGCGGTGCCGAAGACGAGGATGATGAGAAACGCGAGCGGGGCGAGAAGCAGGGTCGGCGCCAAGGCATAGGTGCTGAGGATGGCGATACCGACCAAAAGAACACCGAACTGGATCGCGAAATTGACCAGAGCACTGCCGATCGAGCTGAGCGGAAAGATCTCACGCGGACGGTATACCTTCTTCACGAGGCCGGCGTTATCCATGATCGAACGAACGCCGCCAGCGATGATTTCGCTGTAGAGCATCCAGAAGGTCAATCCGACGAACACGAAGATGGCGAAGTCGGGAACCTGTCGTCCGGCACCCATGATTTTGCCGATCGCGAAGTAATAGATCAGCAGTTGAATCAACGGCCGGAACAGGCTCCACACGATCCCGAGCTTGCTGTCTTTGTATCGCGCCTTGACCTCGCGGCGGACGAGCCTTCCGAGCAGTTCGCGGTGCTGCCAGATCTCTTGAATGGACTTGGCGGTGCCTCCAAAAAAGCCGCCGGAGTTCCCAACGTCGATGAATGGCATTTCATCGATTTTGGCGAGACGCTCAGCTTTGATAAGGCGAGTGTGTGTCAATGAGTCCAAGGGGCTGGTTCGTTCTTTCCGCGCTGGCGCGCTCAGCAATGATTATAGGTCGCGACGCGCTGAGCGGCCGAGGCTCGATGGCAAGGGTCATGCCGTCGGGATTGCTAGCGGCCTGATGAATCGCTACATACTAATTCACCTGACCCACGCCATCCTGAGACCGCAGGGATTTCGTAGCGCTAATTATCGGGGTTTTTGGGTGAATCCCGGGTAGCCTGATCATGGGGGTGCGCGAAAAGACTGCGTAGCGGGCTCGTGAGGCCGGCCTCCTTGCATTCGGACGCCTTGGAGATATCGTGAAACGTCGTTTCGTCGCAGTCGTTATGGCGCTCGTGCTCGGCGTGACAGTGCTTCCCTCCCTGGCCTCTCCGCAGAAGGCTGAAGCCGCGGTGGGAAGCCAGTTCAATCCGGGGATGATCCTCAGCGATGCCCTCTTCTACGATGGCGGCGCGATGAGCATCGGGACCGTACAGAACTTTCTCGACTCCCAGGTCCGCACCTGCAGAGCCGGGTACACGTGTCTGAAGGACTATCGACAGGACACGCCCAACAAGGCCGCGGTGGCTGGTCGTTGTGCGGCATATCAGGGACTCGCCAACGAATCGGCCGCGCAAATCATCGCGAGAGTTGGTGCTGCCTGTGGGATCAGCCAAAAGGCCCTCCTCGTGCTTCTCGAGAAAGAGCAGGGTCTCGTCTCGTCGACGGCACCCTCAGCCACGAAATACAAGATCGCGACTGGATATGGGTGTCCAGACACAGCGGCCTGTGATACGACCTATTACGGGTTCTTCAACCAGATCTGGATGGCGTCCCTTCAGTTCAAGATTTATCTGACCTCCCCGAGCTCGTTCAACATCCGCGCAGGGCGGGTGAATCAGGTGAGGTTCAGTCCGAATGCGGCGTGCGGCTCCAGCGCTGTATTCGTGCAGAACGCAGCAACGGCGGGCCTGTACAACTACACGCCGTACCAGCCGAACGCGGCGGCACTCGCCAATCTGTATGGCACAGGCGACGGCTGCAGCTCGTACGGCAACCGCAATTTCTGGCGGACCTTCAGCGATTGGTTCGGCGCAACAACGGCCTCGTCGATGTTGCGCACCACCACGGACCCCACCGTCTACCTGGTGGTTGGAACCGAGAAATACCCGGTGACAAGTTTCGCCATCTACAGCGCCTTCTCGCCGCTCGGTCCTGCAAGCATGGTGTCGCAGACCTATTTGGACACGCTCACCACGGGCCGCACGCTCGGGAGAATCGTCAGAGGGCCCGATGGGGCGATCTATTTCGTCGATTCTGCGATCAAGCTGCAGTTCACCTCGTGCAACCAGGTGGTGGACTACGGCGGCTCATGCAATGCCGATGGTTACGTCAACCTCACGGATGCACAAATTGCGGCCTTTCACACCGGCCCGTACGTGACTCCGGTTCTGGGAACCCAGGAGGGGCCGCGGTATCTCCTGTCGGCTGGCGTGAAGCATGAAGTGCTCGACAATGCTTCGCAGTCTGCTGCTGGACTCGTTCCAGGGTTCAACGTGCTGACCGAAGCGGCTCTTGCCGATCTGCCATACGGCACTCCGATCGTGCGTGACGACGTGTTCGTCGGTCAGTCGGGCTCTTCGAGCTACTTCTTAATGGAGGGCGGGAAGAAGTATGCGATAAGCGGTGAGGATGCCACTGCCATGGGCGCGGCATCCCGTGCGGCTGGCAGCATGCATGCGGAGAGTCTCGCGCTGATGCCGTCGGGGACATCCGGATTCGTCGGTGCTGTCACGGCTCCGGGATCCACGATCGTGCAGCTTCTCACCGGGCGTGGCCGATCGGCTTTGTCGATTACGGGTCTGGCGGCCGCGCTGACTCCGCTGCCGGTCGGCCAGAACCTGATGGATTTGTACCCTGATGCAGGGCCGATTGCTCCCGGCGCTTTCGTCAAGGCGCCGACGGATCCAACGGTATATGTGATGACGCAGAGTGCTCTTCGTCAGGTGGGTGGCTGGGATGCCCTGGTGAGTCTCGGGGGAACCGCAAATCCGACGATTCTTACGCTTCCAAGCGGTGTCATTGCAGCGATGCCCAAAGGCCAGATGGCACTCGCTCCTGGCACCATGTACCGCAGCGTGGACAACGCGCAGATCTACCTCATCGACGGTCTCGGCGATAAGATCCCCGTTCGTAACTTCGACTACACGACCGCGGCCGGTTTCACAGTGTGGAAGTATGCGACCGCGGCTAACCTCGACCCGTACCCAGTGAATTCCGGTTCTCTCACCTATGGAACGCAGTGTGGAACGACGAAGTACGTGTCGGTTGGTGGCCTGTTGCGACCGGTGAGCTCAACGATGCAGGCTCTCTTTCCATTCAGCTACCTGCAGCTGGATCCGCTCACTTGCTCACAGACCGTTGTAGGCGCTCCTGCGATCGACTTCATCCGAACTGCGGATGGCGCGATCTACCAGCTATCTGGCGGACAGAAGCACCACGTCGGCGCCGCTACGTTCAGCCAGCTCAATGGAGGCAAGGGCTGGATGCCGGTTCCCGACAGCTTTGCGAGCCTCATTCCGACAGGGGCGAACGTCTAGTCAGCCGAGCCTTCAGCGGTTGATTTGCAATTCGACTCTTGGTGTTCAGGGCCGATGACGTCCCACGGACGTAAGACCGGTGTGGATCTGGCCGTATTTGCGACAGCGGATACCGCGT
>JAODMW010000106.1 GCA_025464815.1 Microbacteriaceae bacterium
CACGGATGGCGCGATCGTGGCGGCCGCGAACCTCGCTGACCGCTACGTGGCCGACCGGTTCCTCCCCGACAAGGCGATCGACCTGATCGACGAGGCCGGCGCACGGCTGCGCCTCTCGATCCTCTCTGCCCCGCCGGAGTTGCGCGAATTCGACGACAGGATCGCCGCCGTCCGCGCGCTCAAGGAAGGTGCGATCGAGGACCAGGACTTCGAGAAGGCCGCTTCTCTTCGTGACGAAGAGAAGAA
This sequence comes from Microbacteriaceae bacterium, assembly GCA_025464815.1. Classification (GTDB taxonomy): domain Bacteria; phylum Actinomycetota; class Actinomycetes; order Actinomycetales; family Microbacteriaceae; genus Lacisediminihabitans. The sequence continues at coordinate 247 of JAODMW010000106.1, forward strand.
GCTGCTTGGAGAGCGCCTGCGTCTCGAGAAGCAGTGGAAGAGTGGCGAGGCCGGCTCGACCGGAACCGTGGACGAAGGCGTGATCGCCGAAGTCCTCGCCGCAGCCACCGGCATCCCGGTCTTCAAGCTCACCGAGGAGGAGACCTCGCGTCTCGTCTTCATGGAGAAGGCGCTGCACCAGCGCGTCATCGGCCAGGAGGAAGCCATCTCGGCGCTCTCCAAGACCATCCGACGCACCCGTGCCGGCCTCAAGGACCCGAAGCGTCCGAGCGGTTCGTTCATCTTCGCCGGGCCGACCGGTGTCGGCAAGACCGAACTCGCCAAGGCTCTTGCCGAGTTCCTCTTCGATGACGAGAACGCCCTGATCTCCCTCGACATGAGCGAGTACGGCGAGAAGCACACGGTCTCACGGCTGTTCGGTGCTCCTCCCGGGTTCGTCGGCTTCGAAGAAGGCGGCCAGCTCACCGAGAAGGTGCGCCGCAAGCCGTTCTCCGTGGTTCTGTTCGATGAGATCGAGAAGGCTCACCCCGACATCTTCAACTCGCTCCTCCAGATCCTGGAAGAGGGGCGCCTCACGGATGGCCAGGGTCGCGTTGTCGACTTCAAGAACACGGTGATCATCATGACCACCAACCTCGGCACGAAGGACATCTCGGGCACTCCGCTCGGGTTCACCTCGAGCACCGACACCTCGACCAGCTACGACCGCATGCGCGGAAAGGTCGTCGAGGAGCTCAAGAAGAACTTCAAGCCCGAGTTCCTGAACCGCGTCGACGAGACGATCGTCTTCCCGCAGCTCACTCCGGCGGAACTGCTTCAGATCGTGGACCTGTTCATCAAGCGGCTCTCGGACCGCCTGCTGGACCGCGACATGACCGTCGAGCTCACGCTCGCCGCCAAGGAGCAGCTCATCAAGGTCGGGTTCGATCCGTCGCTCGGGGCACGGCCGCTGCGCCGCGCGATCCAGCACGAGGTCGAGGACCGACTGAGCGAGCGCATCCTGCAGGGAGAGCTCAACGCTGGTGACCACGTGCACGTGGACTACCCCGCCGACGAGTTCGTGTTCACGACCGGGCGCCAGCCGGGTCGTGAGGCTCCTGAGCTCGCCGAGGCCAAGGCAATACAGGCGTAACAACGTTCGAAGAAGGGCGGCGAGGAGACTCGCCGCCCTTTCGCCGTTAAGACCCGCCGCGCTTCGTTCTCTATGCTCGAAGAATGAGTTTCTCCGTGCGGCCGGCTCGCACATCCGATGTCCCCCTCATCCAGGCGCTCGTCGAACCGCTGGTGCAGCAGCGCATCCTGCTCGGCAAGGACGCGGTGGTCTTCTACGAGGCGATCCAGGAGTTCCGGATCGCCGAAGACGCCGAAGGCGAAGCGATCGGATGCGGGGCGCTCCATGTCATGTGGCAGGACCTCGCCGAGGTGCGCACCCTCGCCGTCACTCCCGAGTGGTTGCACAAGGGCGTCGGGCATGCGCTGCTCGAACGGCTGGAGACGGATGCCCGCGAGCTCGGCCTCAGCCGCCTGTTCTGCCTCACCTTCGAGGTGCCGTTCTTCTCTCGCCACGGCTTCGAGCCCATGACGGAGGAGCCGATCGATCCGGCGGTCTATGCAGAGCTCGTTCGATCGCCCGACGAGGGTGTCGCGGAGTTCCTCGACCTCGCCAGGGTGAAGCCGAATACCCTCGGCAATACCCGAATGCTCAAGAAACTATGACTACCCCCTAACAGGGGGTATTCGGCTATCCTTTACCCGTAGTTCGCTACCCCAGCCCCGACTGCTAACCCGCGACCGTTTGACTTGACGCGCAGGGATACCAGGATTCGTAAGGGGTAACGATGACACAGTCGCATTCGTCCATAAGGAAGAGCGGTGCTGCTCTTCTCCTGGGGCTGGCCCTCGCGGCTACGCCGCTTGTCTCGGTATCGAGCCAGGCGAGCACCGACGGCATCGGTGTGGTGATCAACGAGGTCTACCTCAGCGGGGGCAGCGCGGGTGCGGCCTACACGAACAAATTCGTGGAGTTGTACAACCCCGGCGCATCCGAGGTGAACCTCGGCGGCTGGTCTCTCCAGTACCGTTCCGCGACCAGCTCGGGAGCGGCATCCGGGGTCGTCGCGCTCAGCGGATCGATCGCGCCTGCCGGCTACTTCCTGATCCAGGGCGGAAGCAACGGCAGCAATGGCGTCGCGTTGCCGACACCCGACGTGGTGGGCACGCTCAATCCCAGCGGTTCCGCGGGCACGATCATCCTCTCCAACACCGGCTCGGCGCTCACTCTGCCGGTCGGTTCCGTAGTCGGCAACCCCGCGGTCGTCGACCTGCTCGGTTACGGCACGTCGAACACCTTCGAAACGGCGGACGCCACGGCTCCCGCAGGCAACTCCGACGTCAAGTCGCTGGGCCGCACGTCGTTTCTCGACACGGACAACAGCTCGGCCGACTTCTCGCTTTCGGCCAGCATCACCCCGAAGAACTCGGGCGGCGGCGGCACCGACCCGGGCGATCCCGGCGAACCACCGGTAACTCTCTCGATCTCGGCGATCCAGGGCACGACCGACGTGAGCCCGCAGGTCGGGCACACCGTTACGACAACCGGAGTGGTGACCGCTGCGTATCCGACGGGTGGATTCAATGGCTACTACATCCAGACTCCGGGCACCGGCGGCCCGATCGACATCACGAGCCACACGGCCTCCGACGGGCTGTTCGTCTTTTCCGCCAGCACGGTGTCCGAGGTCTCCGTCGGCGACTACGTGCAGGTGACCGGCGCGGTGAGCGAGTTCAACCACCTCACCGAACTCTCCGTCGCCGCGCCCGCCGGGCTTCTCGAACTCGACAAGAGCACTGTGACGACGCCGACGCCGGCGACGGTCGAATTCCCCGCGACGGATGCCCAGCGCGAGTCGCTCGAGGGCATGCTCGTCGCACCGCAGGGCCACTACACCGTCACCGACAACTACGACACGAACGGTTATGGCGAGATCGCCCTCGCCCACGACACGAGTCCGCTCGTGACGCCGACCGCGCTCGCAACCTACGGCAGCGCCGACTACCAGGCCGTGGTCGCCAAGAACGCGGCACTCAAGGTGACCCTCGACGACGGCGCGAGCATCAACTACCTCTCCGCGGCCAACCAGTCGAAGCCGCTTCCGTGGCTGACGCTGGACGCACCCGTGCGCATCGGAGCGCCGGTGACCTTCACCCGCCCGGTCATCCTCGAGTACCGCAATAACCTGTGGAAACTGCAGCCGACCACACAACTCACGCCGGCCGATGCGGTCGACGTGCAGCCGGCTACCTTCGTAAACACTCGCACCCCCGCGCCGAATAACGTGGGTGGCAACATCCGCATTGCCACTTTCAACGTGCTCAACTATTTCCCGACCACGGGCGACGAGCGTACGGGCTGCACCTTCTACAACGACCGCGACGGCAATCCGATCACCGTCAACAACAGTGACGCCCCCGGATGCGGCGTGCGCGGTGCCGCGACGGAGGAGAGCTTCCAGCGCCAGCAGGCTAAGACCGTCAGCGCGATCAGCGCCCTCGGAGCCGACGTCGTCTCGCTCGAAGAGATCGAGAACTCGGCGAAGCTCGGCCAGAACAGGGATGCCGCGGTTGCGACCCTGGTCGCCGCCCTGAACGCGAAAGGCGACGTCTGGGATTACGTGCCCTCGCCCGTGGCCGTTCCCGCCGCCGCCGACGAAGATGTCATCCGCACGGCCTTCATCTACAAGAAGGACACGGTGAAGCCGGTCGGCAGCTCGGCCATCCTCATCGGATCGCCCGCCTTTGCCAACGCCCGCGAGCCACTCGCTCAGGCCTTCCAGCCGAAGAAGGGCAAGAAGGGTTCGACGTTCCTGGTCATCGCCAACCACTTCAAGTCGAAGAGTTCCGGCGCCACCAGCGGTGACAACGTCGACCAGGGACAGGGGGCGTACAACGGGGATCGCGTGCGCCAGGCGCAGGCCCTTCTCGCCTTCGCCGACCAGCAGAAGACCGCAGCCGGCACCGACAAGGTATTCCTCGTCGGCGACTTCAACTCCTACGAGAAGGAAGACCCGATCACCGCGATCGTGGGCGCCGGCTACATTGACCAGGTCACGAAGACGGGCAAGCAGACCTACGCATTCGACGGCATGATCGGCTCGCTCGACCACGTCTTCGCCTCGCCGGCCGCAAACGCCGTGGTGAAGGGCGCGGATGTCTGGAACATCAACTCGGTCGAATCCGTCGCCCTCGAGTACAGCCGTCACAACTACAACGTCGTCAATCTCTACGAGGCTGTGCCCTACCGTTCGAGCGATCACGACCCGATCGTGCTTGGCCTCTCACTGGCAACCGCCGGTGGCGGCAACAACGAGGGCGGGCATGACAGCGGCGAAAACCAGCACCCGACGACGCTCTCCGCGAGCGGCCTCGCGCAGTGGTTCGTCAGTCTGCTCATCCATCGGCTGGGTCATCCGCAGGCCCTGTGATTTTCCGAGGGTCGGCAACACCCCCGGAAATCCCGGGTTAACCCGGCCACGCTGGTTACCCTTGGGCCATGTCGACGTTTAAGAATCCTGTCGGCCCCCAGGCCCCCCGGGTGTACTGGCGCCGCCGTCTCCTCGTCGGCCTCGGAGCGCTCGCGGTCATCATCGTCATTATTCTCATCATCGTCCGGCCTGGATCCGGATCGACCGGTGGCGCCCCGGCCCCCGCCTCGACCAAATCCTCGACTCCATCGCCCTCCGCCAGCACCCAGGCCGGCGGAGCCGCGTGCCTCCCCGCGAACATCAAGCTCGAGGCGGTCACCGACAAGAACACCTACGGTGGCAGTGAGCAGCCGAACATCGGCATGAAGATCACCAACACCGGTGCCGCCGATTGCTCGATCAACCTCGGCTCGACCCAGCAGGAGCTCATCATCACGAGCGGCTCGGAGAAGATCTGGGATTCGAAGGACTGCCAGACCGCTCCGGTCGACAGCCAGATCACGCTCAACCCGAACGTGCCGAAGACGACACCCCTCATTCCGTGGGACCGTACGCGCTCGTCGACGACGACCTGCGCTGCGACGCGTCCGCCGGTCACGGCGGGCGGTGCCAGCTACCACCTCGGCGTCAAGGTCGGCCAGCTGGCATCCAAAAGCACCGTCCAGTTCATCCTGAACTAGCCCCGGCGGATCGCGCCTATCCGCACAACTGCTGAGGCAGTTCGGTCGCGGATGCCGCGCTTGCATTCCTCGCCAGGCACGATGTGTAGCCGGTTCAGAAGGCGGGAACGTCGGTCTGTTCGGTGACCGCACTCGCGAAGGCCTTCCGCATCGCTTCGCGCAGATGACCCGCGTCGGCGTCGATGACGGTCGAGAACCCGAGCCGTCTGGCTTCAGCCACGCGCTGCTTGGCCTGCGATACCGGTCGGATCTCGCCGGCCAGGCTGATTTCGCCGACCGCCGCCAGCGTGCCGGGGAAAGCCTTGTCGCTGAAAGCGCTCGCGATCGCGAGCGCGATTGCGAGGTCGGCGCCGGGTTCGGTGAGACGGATGCCGCCTACCGTCGAGACGTAGACATCCGACTCGCTGAGCTTCATTCCGGCGCGGCGCTCGAGTACCGCGAGCAGCATGGCGACCCGGGACGGGTCGACGCCGTTGGTCACGCGACGAGGGTTCGGCGCGGAAGTCGTGACGATCAGGGCCTGCACCTCGACGGGCAGCGCGCGACGGCCCTCGACCGCGACCGTGACACAGGTTCCGCTGACCGCCACCGTGCCACGCGAGAGGAACAGCCCGCTCGGATCGGAGACCTCTGCGATGCCGTCGCCGGTCATCTCGAAGCAACCCACTTCATCCGTCGGTCCGAAGCGGTTCTTGTGGGCGCGCACGAAACGCAGGGAGGTCTGGCGGTCGCCCTCGAACTGGCACACCACGTCGACGAGGTGTTCGAGCAGTCGGGGACCGGCGATCGAGCCGTCCTTGGTGACGTGGCCGACCAGCAGCACCGGCAGGTTGCGATCCTTGGAGACACGGATGAGGGTCGAGGCGACCTCGCGCACCTGCGATGGGCCGCCGGCCAGCCCGTCGGTGAGCGAGCTCGACACCGTCTGTACGGAGTCGACGATGAGCAGGTTGGGCCGCACCTGGTCGATCTGGCCGAGGATGGTGGCGAGATCGGTCTCTGCGGCGAGGAAGAGTTCAGGCTGCAACGCGCCCGTGCGCTGGGCGCGGAGACGTACCTGGCTCACCGATTCCTCCGCCGTGACGTAGAGCACGCGCATGCCGCTGGCCGCGGCTTTGGATGCCACCTCGAGCAACAGTGTCGACTTGCCGACACCCGGTTCCCCGCTGAGCAGAATCGTCGCGCCGGGCACTATGCCGCCCCCGAGCACGCGGTCGAATTCGGCGATTCCGCTCGGCCAGTGGGCCACCTCGTCGGCGCTGATCGCGGTGATCGGCTTGGCGGCGCGTGCCTCGCTCACTGCGATCGGGCGCACCGATCTGCTGGGCGCGGCATCCATCACATCGACGACGGTGCCCCAGGACTGGCATTCACCACACCGGCCGGCCCATTTCAGCGTCGTCCATCCGCATTCTGTGCACCGGAAACTCGACGAGGTCTTTGCCACCGTGCCAGCCTAGACGAGGCCCCCGTCAGTCATCCGCGGCATCCACAGCGGCGGCCGGGACTGGTGCTTGTCCCGTTTGTCACGTCTGTTCCCGATCGACCGGGCTCAAACCTTACACAGGGGAACGGACAGCTCCGCAACACCGCAACGAATCCGCCTCAGCCATCGGATTCGGCCTCGGGCATGATCCTGTCGAGGACGGGAAGGAACGCGGATGCCCACACCCGGTAACCGCGATCGTTCGGGTGGAAGAAGTCTGCCGCGACCTGGTTGAGCGCATAGCGGGCGACGCCCTGGCGAGTCGTCGCCGCATGGAGCGGAGCGACCTCGAACCCGTAGCGTCGTGCAAGGCGACGCACGACCGCATTCGCCAATCGCACGTTCTTCTCCGCGACGCCGATGTAGAAGGATGGCAGGTCGGCCACGATCGCACCGGGCGGCAGCGCGGAATAGAGCTCCTCGAGCTCCCGCTCGAAGCGCACGGGATCGAAGGCGGCGATGTCGTTGGCACCGACCGCAACCGTGAGGATATCGGGTTCCAGCTCCCGCAGCAGGGGCAGCTGGATGGTGAGCGCCTCACGGAGCCGCGCTCCGGACACACTGAGATTGACGACGCGGATAGAACGCCCGGTGCGTTCGCGCAGGTGGCGGGCGATGAGTCCGACATAACTTCTGCCGGGCAGACTCGCTCCGACGCCCTGCGCCGCGGAGTCGCCGAGAGCCACATAGAGCAGCTCGCCCTGCTCCAGTCCGGTGTCTCTCCACCAGCGGGCGTTGAGATGCAGGGTACCCGCGAGCCGTTCGGCCCCCACGGTGCGACGTCGATGGAGAGCGGCTCTCGTTGCGAAAGCTCCGCCCGCGAGCGCCAGGGCACCAGCGATCGGCAACAGCAGGCGGGTGACCCTCACCGGCGAAACAGTACCCCTATCGCATGTCCGCCGGCAGGTGGACACTGTCGGCATGGAAGCATCCACATTCATGAACGGGTCAGGACGCGTCATCGGGGTGACCGAATTCGGGGATCGCGCCGCTGAGCGCGTGGTGGTGTTCTCGCATCCGGCTCCGGGCTCGTCGTTCTTCAACCCCGATCCGGTCGCCACGGCCTCACGCGGGGTGAGGGTGATCGCCGTCGACCGCCCGGGCTACGGCGACTCAGAACTGCATGCGGACGGATCCTCCGGCACGGTCGCGGATGCGGCGGTCGACGTCGCCGATTATCTCGCGTCCCAGAACATCGGCCGCGTCGGAGCCGTCGGCTGGTCGGCGGGTGGCCGGATCGCCCTGGCCCTCGCCGCCGCATTTCCCGAGCTCGTCGATCGGGTGGCGGTCGTCGCGACGCCAGCTCCGGACGAAGACGTGCCATGGGTCGGGGATGAGAATCGCGCGATGGCGCGGTCGCTCGCGGAGCTGCCTGCGGGCGAGGCGACATCCGCGCTGGTTTCGCTGTTCACCCAGATGATGGGCGTGGACCCGACGGGCGAGTCGCTCATGCCCTTCCTCGGCACGGATCCGGCGGATGCTGATACACGCGAGGATGCGGCAGTCCGGTTGGCGATCATGCTCGACCGGGCAGCGGCCCAGGGTGTCGTCGGCATGGCGGCGGATATCGTCAGCTACACGATCCACGCCTGGGGATTCGATCCCGGATCGATCGCTGCGAAGACGCTGCTGCTCTACGGCGGAGCCGACTCGCTCATCACGAGCGCCCACGCCCAGTGGTACAAGAAGCATGTGCCCGATTCGCGCGTCGAAATGGTGCCAGGCACCGGGCATCTCCTCATCGTGCCGATGTGGGATCGCGTGCTCTCCCACCTCGCTCCCGGTACCAGGATGTCGCCCGCTTAGCTCTGTACTAGGATCGTCCCCGGAACCGTGTCCGAGCGGCCGAAGGTGCAACTCTCGAAAAGTTGTGTGGGTGAGAGCCCACCGTGGGTTCAAATCCCACCGGTTCCGCCAAAAAGTGCTGATCAGAGCAACTATTATCCCCGTGAACGCACGTTTTGCCCGCATTTAGTTTGAGCTTCATTCGCT
>JAODMW010000046.1 GCA_025464815.1 Microbacteriaceae bacterium
CCCCGACATCGCCGCCGTATAGATGATCATCGAAAAGGGGATCCACTCCCAGACGTCCACGGCGATCACGCTGACGATCGCCGACGATTGGTTGCCGAGCCAGTCGGCCCCGTGGAGACCCACCGCACTCAGAACCGCGTTGACCAGGCCCGAATTCGCGTCGAGAAGCAATCGCCACAGGGTTCCGACAGCGATCGGCGCGATGACCATCGGGATGATGAGGAGCGTCCTGAAGACCTGCAGGGAGCGCCTTTCGCCTAGGCTGCAATACGCCAGGGCGAAACCGAACACAAGCTCGATGGCAACGCTTCCGACGAAGAAGCCGGACAGGAGCAATCCGTGCTGGAACTGCGGATCCGAAGCCACCCGAAGATAGTTGCCGAACCCGATGAATCCCTGGGGCGTATCGGATGACGCCAACGACCAGTTCTGGAAGCTCACGAACAGCGAGTAGACGAGCGGGTAGCCCTGTGAAAAGGCCAGCCATGCGAGGGCCGGCACCAACCCTCCGATGAGGAATACCCGCTCGCCTGTGGTGAGTGTCTTGAACCACGACCTCGAGCGTGGACGTGGCCACCTCGTCGATGTCCGCTTGGGCAGCCGTGGTGTCAGCGTCACTTTTCTACGAGTCCGTTCTGCTTCCCTTCAGCCAGAAGTGGTTTCGGAACCGTCATGGACGCCCATTTCGCATTGATCTTGCTGACGGCGTCGGCGGGGGTTCCGTTTTCGGTGAAGAGAGCCCCAAGGGTCGAGGCGAGGAAGTCCTGCGACTCACCCGACAGGGGCGGGTTCACGGCGCGGGCCAGGTTGGACTGGAGGCCGGGGAAATAGTGGGCGTACTGCTTGGCGAGAGTCGGGTCGGAGTACGTGGATTTGAACTCCGGGTTGACTCCGTTGTCCACGAACAGCTTCCTGTCGGTGGCGGGGCTCGAGAAGGTGGTCATCCAGTTCCACGCAGCATCCGAGTTGGATGTGCAGTCGGTCATGTAGCTCTGCCACAGGCTGAGCCAGACCATTCCTCCCTGAGGGTCATTGCCCAGCGCCCACTTGCCGACGACCTGCGACTGCTTCGGGTCGCTCGCCATCGTCTGCACGAAGGAGGGCCACCCGTACATCACGGCCGCTTTCCCGTTGACGAAGTTGGCGTTCGCCGCATCGATCGATGTGCTGTTCGTGTTCGGCCCGGCGAGTGCGAGGAGCTGCTGTGCGAAGTCCATCGCTTTCGCAGCCTTGGCAGGATCGAGCGCGTAGTGTCCCGCTTTGTCGATGAAGTATCCGTCGTAGGTCGCAAAGAACAGCGCCGGCAGTTGCTCGGGTGCGCCGCCCGCGAACGTGATCGGGGAAATGCCCTGCGAACCGTACTTGTCCTTGAGGACCTTCAGGTCGGTAAGGAGGTCCGGCCAGGTCGTCGGCCAGGAAAGCCCCGCCTCGGTGAACAGGTCGGTCCGGTAGACCAGTCCGTAAGCATCCGGACCGTACGGGACTCCGATGTGGTGCCCGTTGTTGAACTCACTGTGATCCCACAGACCAGGGATCAGCTGGTCGGCGAATCCCGACTTCTGCGCCAGCGAGTCGAGGTTCTTGAAGTGGTTGTAGATGCCCGCGAGGTAGTAGCTACCGCTGACGACGTTGTACTGGCAGCTGCCGGCGATGACCGCGTTGGTGTTGTTCTGCTGGAGCGCAGCGTACGGAAATGCATTCACCGTGACGTCGGTGCCCGTTTTCTTCTTGAAGGCCGGTACGAGCGACTTGGCCGCCGTATCGTAAGTTCCCGATTTCATGTACGTCACGGTCAGCTTGCCGCTCTGACTGGATGTTTGGCCTGCGCCGCTACATCCGCTCAGCACGGCGACGCTGACCGCCACGACTGCGATCGACGCGAACATGAGCTTTCGGGGGAGGATTTTTACCATGAGAACGACTCCTGTCATGAGTTTGAATCAAGGCGTTAGTGGGGGTGTGACCGGGTCGATGCTGACACCACGATCAACTGGGGCGTTGTCTGAGTAGACTACACAGCTGACTCCCCGAGCGCCATAATTTCAATGTTTCATTCATGTTTCGCGGTGTGTCTGCTTGTCTGATCACGAAATATTGGCCACCCTCCTGGCCGTCGATCGCCGCGATTCGAGCAGAGCTGGAGCCGATCGTGGGACCGCCACGACGCACCTTCCTCGAGCTGCGAGGCGCGGGAACGCGCACACAACAGCCCGCCGGGAATGAAATGCGTGAGCCGGCGTTAACTTGAGTCGAAGGCACTCAAGTTTCCACAGGAGGTTCCATGCCTACGAATTCTGAACCCGAAGAGACCGGCGGCAACTCGTTCGACGAGTTCCTCGCCCGGTACCTCGAGGGTGAGCGCGCGGCACAGGCCGGGCGTTCCATCGACATCGGTCGACTGTTGAGCCGCCGCACCCGCGAGGTGCTCGCGCAGGCCGGCCGTTTCGCAATCGAACACGGCCACAGCGAACTCGATGCCCTGCACATCCTGCGGGTGCTCGCCGAACGGCAGCCCGCAGCCGACGTCATCAAGCGCGTCGGGTCTGACCCCGCTGCCGTTGCGGATGCCGCGGAGCAGCGTCTGCCCGAGGCATCCGCAGAGCGTTCCGACGCTGCGCCCGTACTCACGCAGTCCGGGCAGCGTGTGCTGTTCCACGCCTACCAGGTGGCGCGCGCCTCTGGATCGACCTACATCGATCCAGAGCACCTCTTCTTCGCGCTCGTGATCAACCAGGACTCCCCGGCCGGCCAGGTGCTGGCGGCAGCGGGGGTCACACCCGAGGCGCTGCAGTCCGGCATGAGGGAGACCGTCAACGCTCGCGGAACGGATCCGGCGGACGAAACCTCCGAGTCAGACACCCCGATGCTCGACACCTACGGCATGGACCTGACAGCGAGGGCACGTGGGGGCGAACTCGACCCGGTGATCGGCCGTGGGGACGAGATCGAGCAGACCATCGAGATCCTTTCCCGCCGCACCAAGAACAACCCGGTGCTGATCGGCGAGGCAGGTGTGGGCAAGACGGCGATCGTCGAAGGCCTCGCGCAGGCGATCGTCGACGGCAAGGTGCCGCAGCAGCTGCTCGACAAGCGCGTGGTCTCTCTCGACCTGCCCGCAATGCTGTCCGGCACCCGCTTTCGCGGTGACTTCGAGGAGCGTCTCACCAAGCTGATGGACGAGATCGGTGCCCACAAGACAGAGTTGATCGTCTTCATCGACGAGCTGCACTCCGTCGTCGGCGCCGGTGGCGCTGGCGAGGGCGGCATGGACGCCGGCAACATCCTGAAGCCGCGGCTGGCCCGCGGAGAACTGCACGTTGTAGGGGCGACGACTCTCAAGGAGTACCGGTCGATCGAGAAAGACCAGGCGCTCGAGCGTCGCTTCCAGCCCGTGCAGGTGGGCGAGCCCGACATCGAGGATGCCGTGCTGATCCTCTCGGGGCTGCGCACGGCTTATGAGGAGCACCACGGCGTGCAGTACACCGACGAGGCGATCCGCGCCTCGGTGGAACTGTCGGCGCGGTACGTCCCCGACCGTTTCCTGCCCGACAAGGCGATCGACCTCATCGACCAGGCCGGCGCTCGACTGCGCCTGAAGCTCGGTCTGCACGTCGACGTTTCGGACCTGCTCCGCGAACTCGCCGAACTGGAGGCGTCGAAGAACTCGGCGGTCTCTCTCGAACACTACGAAGAGGCGTCGCGGCTGCGCGACCGGATCGAAGCCGTGCACGAGAAGCTGGATGCGGCCAAGCCGCAAGCGGCCGCCGACGAGTCGGCGATCGTCGGCGAGGCGGAGATCGCGGCGGTCATCTCCCGGGCGACCGGCATCCCGGCCAGTCGGCTGACCGAGGCGGATCGCGAGCGTCTGGCGCGGCTTGAGGTCGAACTGCACGACCGGGTGGTCGGGCAGGACGACGCCGTCGCCGTCGTCTCCAAGGCAGTGCGGCGCAACCGCACCGGCATGGGTGATCGGAACCGTCCGGTGGGGAGCTTCCTCTTCCTCGGGCCGACGGGCGTGGGAAAGACGGAGCTGGCGAAGGCTTTGGCCGAATCGCTGTTCGGCGACGACAAAGCCATGTTGCGCTTCGACATGAGCGAGTTCGGCGAACGGCACACAGTGAGTCGCCTCGTCGGTGCCCCTCCCGGTTACGTCGGTTACGACGAGGCCGGCCAGCTCACCGAACGCGTCCGGCGCAACCCGTACTCGGTCGTGCTGTTCGATGAGATCGAAAAGGCGCACCCCGACGTCTTCAACCTGCTGCTGCAGGTGCTCGACGACGGACGCCTGACCGATGGCCAGGGCCGCACCGTCGACTTCCGTAACGCCGTGATCATCATGACCTCGAACCTCGGTTCGGAGTTCCTGGCAAGCCGCGGTGGCACGCTGGGGTTCGTGGCGAGTACCGAGAACGCCGCAAACAAGGCTGTTGCCGAGAAGGATCTGCGCAATCGGGTCATGGGTAAGCTTCGCGAAGCGATGCGGCCCGAGTTCCTGAACCGCATCGACGAGATCGTGCTGTTCCGCAAGCTCGAGACCGAGCAGTTGCACGAGATCGTCCGCTTGCTGATCCGCTCGACCGAGACCCGCCTCGGGTCACGGAACATCGAACTCGCGGTGACCGAAGAGGCGATCGACTGGATCGCGGAGCACGGCTACGAACCCGAGTACGGAGCGCGACCGTTGCGGCGCGTCATCCAGCGCGAGCTCGACGACCGGATCGCCGACCTGCTGGTGACCGCGGATCTCAAGGACGGTGGCAGCGTCGCCGTGAGCGTGAGGGACGGCGACCTGGTCGTCGAAGCCCGCCAGGGTGCCGAGCTGCCACTGGCTGCATGATCGGCGCTACCGGTCACTCCCACAGAGGGGGCTGAAAGGTCGTATCGCCTCGGTACAGACGGGGGTCCGTACCGAGGCGGTCGTGCAGGTGCATGGCATCGAACGGTGAGCGTGTCCCCCTGTCGTCGGGATTGTCGAAGTAGGCGAAGACGTCTCGTCCGCGACCATCGGGGCATGCTTTTCCGCTCAGCCAGCCGTTGATGCGGCCGGCCCACTCATCGAGGTCGGCGTCGCTGTAACCATGAGGGCGGCGGTCCAGGTCGCCGTGCAGGCGCACGTAGACGAAGTCGGAGGTGACGTCGTGTAGCTCGGGCCACGGCGGAGAGTTGGTGACGACCACAGCCACGTCGTAGCGACGGAGGAGCTCGAGGAACTTCGCATCCTTGAAGCTCTCATGGCGCACTTCGAAGGCATGCCGGATGGGGCGATCCGCGGCCGTCAGCGACAGCCGGTCTGCTTCCGTCCTGGCGTGCTGCTCGATGAGTGCCTGGGCCTCCCCGACCGAATGGGGCAGCACCGCGAGAAATTCTTCCGTGGTGTGGGACGCAAACGGCAGGTATTCCGATACCTGCCACAGCACGGGTCCCATCTTCTCCTGGAGTCCGAGCACGCCGGATGCGAAGAAATCGGCGACGTTCCTCGCGGGATTCATCAGGCGATGATCGTGCGTGACCGTCCGATTGCCTTTGACGGAGAAGACGAAGTCATCGGGTGTCCTGGCGCGCCAGTCCAGATAGGTGGCAGGCGATTGGAGGCCGTGAAAAGTCGCGTTGATCTCGAGTGAGGCCAGACGCTCGGCCGCGTATTCGAGCTCCCGGCGTTGCACCAGCCCCTCGGGATAGAAGTGCCCTCGCCACTGTGGCTTATTCCAGGCCGATGTGCCGACATATGCTCGTGGCTGCTGATCTCCCATAGCTCCCCGCAGGCCCTCGATCGTGCTCTATGCGTTATCTACGACTGTAGCGAGGGGTGTGCGAGCGCGACAGGTGAATAGGCTAGGCGACGGGAGTCGGGCCTGCCGTTGTGCACTGCACAACGTCGCGGCAACTCCATGGAGAGTGTCCATTCCCCAACCTCTAGCAAGTAAAGGAAATCCCATGACAAAGACGACAATCACCAGGATCTCGACCGAGAACGCCCCGGGCGCCGCCGGCGGATATTCGCAGGGCGTCGTAGTCGGCGACCTCGTGTTCACCGCGGGCTTCGGTCCGGCCGACCCGGTGACCGGCGCCATTCCCGAAGGTATCGCGGCACAGACGCGGCAGGTGCTGGCGAACGTGCAGGCCGTGCTCAAGGCCGCGGGCTCCGATCTGAGCCAGACGGTCAAGGCCACGGTTCACCTCTCCGACCTCTCTTATTGGGCCGAGTTCGACGCGATCTACCGTGAGAGTTTCGAGCCCGGCCAGCTGCCCGCCCGCACCACCGTCGGATCAGAGCTCAGAGGCATCCTCGTCGAGATCGACGTCGTGGCACTCGTAGGGAGCTGACCGGTGTCGACGATCGCGCAGATCAGCGCCACGCGCATCGTGCCGATCGTGACCGTCGACGACGCAGCACGCTCGCACGAACTCGCCGATGCCCTGCTTCGCGGTGGGCTGACCTCGGCCGAGATCACCCTGCGCACGAGCGCTGGGCTGGCCGCCATCGAAGCCTTCGCGAAACGAGGCGACATCCTCGTGGGTGCAGGCACGGTGCTCACCCCACAGCAGGTGGACGAGTCCGCCGATCGTGGCGCGCAGTTCATCGTGAGCCCCGGATATGACCCGGATGTCGTGCGCCGCGCCCAGGAACGTGGGCTTCTCGCGCTGCCGGGCGTCGCTACCGCCACGGAAGTGCAGCGAGCGGTGCGTGACGGGCTGACCCATCTCAAGCTGTTCCCCGCCGAGACCCTCGGCGGACTCTCGCTCATCAGCGCGCTGGCAGCGCCATTCCCCGGCGTCTCGTATATGCCGAGCGGCGGCATCTCCGCCACCAACATCGAGGCCTACCTCGGGCATCCGGCGGTCTTCGCTGTTGGAGCGAGTTGGATGGTGCCGCGTGACGCCATTCGCGAGGGACGGTTCGACGATATCGCCGAGCTCTGCGCGGTTGCGGCAGGGCTGGCCTCCCCGCGGTAAGGCCCGACGGTCCGCCTGCGGTATCGTCAAAGCCGCGTTCGAACCGAGGAGA
>JAODMW010000126.1 GCA_025464815.1 Microbacteriaceae bacterium
ATGCGCGGCTCAAGCTCAGTCAGAACAAGTCTCCCGAAATCGTCGCGAGCATCATCGACGCGCTGGAGCACGGCGAGAACTATGCCCAGCCGGCACTCGCCCGCGAGATGCGCAGGGTGCACGACGGAAACGATCAGGAGCGGTGACCGCGATCCTGCTGCGGGACGTCCGCATTGTCGGCGCGCCCGATCGTCGGCAGGATGTTCTCATCGAGGGGGGTGTCGTCGTCGCGATCGCCGACTCCCTACCGGCGGGCACGGCCGAGGTCGTCGAGCTGGGTGGCCGCTATCTCGGCCCTGGGCTCTGGGACCACCACGTGCATTTCACGCAGTGGGCGCTGGTGCGTCAAAGACTCGATGTCTCCGCGGCCGCCTCAGCGGCCGAGGCTGCCGGAATGATCGCGGCGCGTCTGCGGAGTCCCGTGCCGCAGGATGTACCGCTCGTGGGATTCGGTTTCCGCGACGGCCTGTGGGCGGATGCCGCTCACCGCAGGCTGCTCGATGCAGTCGCACCCACCGTGCCGGTCGTGCTCGTCAGCGGCGATCTGCACTGCGTCTGGCTGAACTCGTCGGCGCTGAAACGGTTCGGGCACGCGGATCACCCTACTGGGGTGCTGCGCGAACAGGAGGCGTTCGCCATCAACACGGCGCTGAGTGCCGTGCCGGACCTGCTGCTCGACGGCTGGGTCGACGATGCCGCGATCGGGGCTGCGGCACGCGGCGTCGTCGGAATCGTCGACCTCGAGATGGCGCTCACCCTGGACTCCTGGCCACGGAGGGTAGCTGCGGGCACGCGCCGGTTGCGGGTGAGCTGTGGGGTGTATCCGCAGGACCTCGAGGAGGCGATCGCTCGCGGACTGCGGACGGGCGATGTGCTGCCGGGCACGGACGGCCTCGTCACGATGGGCCCGTTCAAGATCATCGTTGACGGGTCGCTGAACACCCGAACCGCCTATTGCCACGACCCCTATCCCGGTTTCGAACACGACCCGAACCCGCGCGGGCTGCTCACCTACGCTTTCGACGACCTCGTCGACTATCTCAGGCGGGCGTCATCACACGGCATCGTGCCCGCCGTGCACGCCATCGGAGACCTCGCCAATCAACTCGCCCTCGATGCTTTCGAGGCGGCCGGTGTCGGAGGGGGGATCGAGCATGCGCAGCTCGTCGCTGCCACCGACTTCGTGCGTTTCGCTGCGCTCGGCATCACCGCAAGCGTGCAGCCGGAGCAGGCGATGGATGACCGGGACGTCGCGGATGCCCTCTGGACCGGCCGCACGGATCGCGCCTTCGCCTTCGCGAGCCTCGCCGACGCCCGCGTGACGCTCCGCTTCGGCTCCGATGCGCCCGTCGCACCCCTCGACCCGTGGGTCACGATGGCCGCGGCCGTTTCCCGCAGCCGCGATGGACGGGAGCCGTGGCATCCGGAGCAGCGGACCGATGCGGTGACCGCATACATGGCATCCACCGGAGGGCGATCGACGATTGCATCGGGAGACATCGCCGATCTCGTCGTGACGGAGCTGGATCCGCTGACCGCCACCGACACTCAACTGCGCGCCATGCCCGTGTCGGCGACAATGCTCGGCGGCGACTGGACGTTCCGCAGCGCTGGCTGATCGGCGTGTCCGGCATCGCTCGGACGGGCTGCCCGCGCCGGCGGCGGATGGCGCTGCCCAACCGGACGGGCTGCCCCTGCTCGGCGGCGGACTGCCCTCGCCGACGGCGGAGAAAACACTTCGCGGACGGTGTTGTTACTCCGTCCGCGAGCCGTTTTCTCCGCCAGCGATGGAGTTGCCTCCGCCGAGTTGAGGTTTGTCCGCCGCGGGGGTGGGTTCTCCGCCGCGCGCGAGAATGCGCGGACTACTTCCCGCTGATGTGGGCGAAGAGGAGCCTGACCGGGGCGAGCTCGGTCACGGCCGTGCGCACCGTCTCGAGGCCCGCGTCGATGTGGGCGGTGACCTCGGCGATCACGCGGCGCTACTCACAGCAGCGATCGGATGCGAGGGGGATAACCCCACCCCGCATCTGTGAGGCTGCCGGATGCCGCGTGCCGGGCGTATTCGCGAGGCTGGATGAGCCGAACAGTCGCAGGCACCTCGAACCGCATCGAAGGACATGAACATGACCAGCACCGAGACCCCCGGAAGAGCGACGGAGTCTGCCACTCTGGATGCTGTGACCACCGCACCCGCCTCCTCGAACGGCTCCCTCTATGGGCGTCTCTGGCGCATGGTGCCACGCGAACTCGGATTCCTGCTGCCGAACCTGCCGATCGTCATCGTCGCGAACGTGCTCCTCTGGGTCGGCATCTCCACGGGGTTCGGTCTGCTCGTGACCTTTGTCGGCATCTTCATCGTCATCGCCACCCTCTACACGGCCCGCGGTTTCGGAACCCTCGAACTCGTGCGTCTGCGCGGTGCCGGGCGACCGGAGATCAGGCGGCCGAACTGGAACCCGCGCAGGGTCACCGGATTCTGGGCGAACATCTTCAGCACCGTCCTGAATCCGCACTACTGGCTCTATCTGGTGCACGGGCTGGTCGTGAACATCGCCGTCGGCGTCGTCACCTGGGCGATTTCCTTCACCTGGGTCGTCACGGGCCTCTCCGGCGTCACGTATTGGATCTACTCGCGTTGGATTCCCACCGGCGATCGCGGCTGGAGGCTCTACGACTGGGTCAGGGGCTCATTCTTTCCCAGCTGGAACATGGATGCGCAGAGCGCCGACAACCTGCTCTACTTCGTGCTCGGTGCGATCTTCCTCGCGACGCTCCCCTTCGTCACCCGCGGGCTGACCGTGGTGCACTACGGAATCGCACGCGGGATGCTCGGGCGGTTCAGGGTCGCCGAACTCGAAGGAGAGGTCGCCGGTCTCTCCGCCTCGCGCACCGCGGCCGTTTCGGCCGAGGGCACATCGCTCAGGCGCCTGGAGCGGGACATCCACGACGGCCCGCAGCAGCGACTCGTGCGGATGCAGATGGATCTCGCGTCCGCCGATCGTCAGCTCGCGAACGACCCGGACCGGGCGCGCGTCCTGATCGCGGAGGCCTTGGAACAGTCGCGCGAAGCTCTCGAGGAGCTTCGGGCGCTGTCCCGCGGCTTCGCCCCGCCGATCCTGCTCGATCGCGGTCTCGTGGCGGCGATCGAATCGCTCGCCGATCGCAGTCCCATTCCGGTGCGCATCGTCAACGTGCTCCAGCCCGGAACAGACCTGCCGCAGGAGATCGAACGCAACGCCTACTTCGTCGCGAGCGAGATGCTCACCAACGTCGCCAAGCATTCCGGCGCGAGCGACATCGAGTTGCGACTGGAGCTGCGACGCCTGCCAGAGCCCGACGCGACCTGGCTGGATGTCGTGGTGGCCGATAACGGATCGGGTGGCGCGGTCGCCCAGCCCGGCCACGGTCTCGCGGGTCTCGAGGAACGCCTGCGCGGACTCGGCGGCACTCTCGAGATCAGTAGCCCTGACGGCGGGCCGACGATGATCTCGGCGCATCTGCCGGTCACCTACTGATCGGGCGCACGGCACCGTCGGTCACGACGGCCCTCGCCGGCGGTGAGCTCCCCATAAGGTTGAGGGGTGACAGAGACTCCGCTTCGCGTGCTGGTTGCCGACGACTCCGTGCTGCTGCGCGAAGGCCTCGTGCGCGTACTGATCGAAGCGGGCGTCGACGTCGTCGGTTCCTATCCGGATGCCGTCGCCCTGCTTGCCGAGCTCGTCGCGCTGGCTCCCGACCTCATCGTGCTCGACGTGCGAATGCCGCCGACTTTTCGTGATGAGGGCGTCCGCGCCGCGATCCGCGCTCGCGAACTGTTGCCGGATGTCGGCATCCTCCTGCTCTCGCAGTATGTCGAGGTCGCCTATGCGCAGGAGCTCCTCTCCACCGGAAGCGGCGGGATCGGTTATCTGCTCAAGGACAGGGTGGCGTCGCTCGACGAGCTGAAAGATGCCATCGAGCGGATCGCATCGCGTAGTACCGTACTCGACCCCGAAGTCGTTGCGCAGTTACTCGGGAGACGACACGATCCGCTCGAGACCCTCACGCCACGAGAGCGTGAAGTCTTGACGCACATGGCGGAGGGCCGCACGAATGCCGCCATCGCCTCCGATCTGGTCATCGGCACCGGGGCTGTCGAGAAGAACGTGACATCGATCTTCCAGAAGCTCGGTCTCGACGATTCCGGCAGCGATCATCGCCGCGTGCTCGCCGTGCTTGCCTGGTTGCAGCGCTGAAACACGCCGCGCTGGTGCGCTTGGTTAGTGCGTGTCGACCATCGTGGGTTCGCTGGCCGGAGCCATCTGGACTTCCGGACGGCGCTCTTCTACGCGGTTCGTCCAGCTGATGCCGTCCCACCAGCGCACCTGGGGAAGACCGAGCGGGTCACGGTACCAGCCGGCGGGTCCGGCTGAGTCATTCACTGAAGACATCGGGGGACTCCTGAGTGGATTGCCCTCACCGCGGAAGGGCCGTTTCGGGTGCGGCTGAACTGACCCTAGTCCCCTTTTATGAGGACAGCACAGCCCCCCATTATGGGGGTCAGCGAAAAATCAGCGTAATGCCCTGATTCGCATGGCGACGCTGCGGAAGTTCTTCATGTTCTTTTCGAAACGGGCGCCGAGAATCACGATGATGACGCCACCGATCGCGAGCCATAGCCACCATTCGACCGATTCGTAGACCGCGCGGATCTGGGGCGAGAAAGTCGCGATCGCGTGGATCATGGTCACGGCCGCCGCGATCAGGAGAGGCGCCTGCAGGCGGAGGATCGCGCTTGTCACGATGATGACGATTCCGACGACGCCGAGGGCGATGAGTCGCCACAGCGGCGCGTCCCATGCGGTCGCGATGAGCGATGGCACGAGCAGTACCAGCACACCGGGCGCGAGCCACGGCCAGGTCCGGGCCGTGGGCGTGCTGGTGAGCGTGATCGCTCCGGTTGCGATGAGCGCGACGGCGATCGGAACGGACCCGAGTTCGACCCGGTCGACGGCCCCTGTGGACAGGCCGCCGATTGCCGCTACGCCGGCGAAGGCGATCGACACCCAGCTCAGGAGACGGGTGAATGGCGCGTGATCGGCCGCGAACGCGACGACGTGGAGTGCGGCGAAGAGGAGCACGACAGCCAGGGCTC
The DNA here is from genome assembly GCA_025464815.1 of Microbacteriaceae bacterium. Taxonomy (GTDB): domain Bacteria; phylum Actinomycetota; class Actinomycetes; order Actinomycetales; family Microbacteriaceae; genus Lacisediminihabitans. Next base: position 5,135 of record JAODMW010000126.1, read on the forward strand.
GTATGGTACCGACGCCGCTCGTGTTGAAGGCGAACAGTTCCAGCACGATTATGGCCGTCATCGCGAAGAGCCCGATCACGACGCTCGCGATCGTGCGCGGCCCGGCGTCCGCGTCATCCCGCTCGCGTGCCTGGCCGAACGCGGCGATGACGAGGACGATCACGCTCGCGGCAAGCCAGGCATCCAGCCGAAGATCGGGGTTGCCGCGTTCGAGCGTGATGGCGATCGATCGCCCGATCGTCACGACCACGACGCCGACACCGCCGGCCAGGGCTGCGACGTCGAGATAGGGCCGGACTCCGCGATTCCCGATCACGACGCTGCCGAGGATGAGCAGCGCGGCTGACACCGCTCCGATAACGATGGCACGAACGAGGGAGCCGGTTGCCGCGTTCAGGCCGAGGGGCAGGATCGCGACGAGCAGGCCGCCGAGGGTGACGAACGGTGCGGCGCGACTTGGTCGGGCATCCGTCTTCCGCCGTCGGGTCCACCAGAGGAGGAGTGCGATGAGAAGCAGGGCTCCGGCGACCGGGAGCACGTAGGGTTCGAGCGTTTCAACGCGACTCTCGAAGAGCCGCCACCAGAGTCCCGCGACGGCCAGCGCGAGGGCGAGCCAGCCGAGGTATCGCCGCGGCGATGTGGAGGAGAAGAGTCCGTCGTCGCTGATCGCGAGGATGAGAGCCGTGACCGCGGCAAGTACCAGTACCAGCCACGTCGCATTGTCGTTGAGCAGCACGGCGATCAGCAGTGCAGGGACGGCGACGATCGCGACCCCGAGCTCGCGGGCGCCGCGTGTGGTGCCGGGTCGCAGCAGCGTGACGGCCAGCGCGCCGGCGCTCGCAAGCAGCGCGGCGGTCATGGGTGCGACCGAACGCGTGAACCCCGGCAGGTCGAGCGTCTCGACGAAGGAATCCACGAGCCACAAGATCGCGGGTGCAAGCGCGATCGACCCGGCGATACGTTCCGGGCGCAGGCCGGCGTTCCGGGGGAGGGCGAGCCAGAGAACGAGGGTGACGAGCAGGGCGGCGCTCGCCGCGAGACTCGTGCCGTACGCGGGCAGGAGAAGCGTCATCCGTTCGCCGGGGCTGAGCTGCACCAGTTCGAGGCGCGTCACGATCGCGGAGGTGAGCGCCGCTGTGCCGGAGATCCAGAACAGCGTGCGACGGTCGACCACCGACAACACACGGCTACCCGCGAGGGCGGATGCCGCGAGCAGCACGATCGCGAACAGGCCGGCGGCACGGATGGCGTTGAGGATGTCGACGACGTACACCGGATGGCTCGGCAGCGCGAGCTGCCGCGCGAGCGCTGCCGCACCGACCAGCAGGATGACGGCGGCACCGCCCAGCAGCGCTGCCCGGCCGACGACTCTCGAGGTCAGGAGACGGCTCGAGAGAGCGATCGCGATGACGAGGAGTGTGATGATCCACCACGTGCCGGTGCTCGCCCAGCTCGCGAGATAGGCGAATGCACCGGATGCCGCGAGCAGTCCGATGAGCGGCGCCCGGTAGCGTTGGCCGCTGCCACTTCGTCGCCGTACTGCTATGAGCGCGGCAAGGGTGATCAGCCCGACTACGAGCCACGCCGCGAGCACCGCCCAGAGCACCGAGAGAAGCGGCGCGGCAAGCGCGATGACAGCCGCGCCGAACCAACCGAGGATCCGTCCGCGGGCCTGGATGACGCCGCCGGCCGCCCAGGCGAGTGCGGTGAGTGCGCCGACGACCGCAAGTGCGAGAACCGCGAAACCGGCGGAGTCGCTGCGGGGAACGAGTTCGGCCGATGGCGGCAGGGTCCATGCATGGCGGAGGCCCGTGGTGGTGGCGGTCACGGTGGTGACAATGGAGACGATCACCGGCAACAGCATGGCGAGCGCGCTCACGATCGCCGCAGCCCACGCGGCGACGCGCGCATGGCCTGCAAGCCGTGCGTGCGGCATCCGGCGTGACGCGAGTTCCAGCGCGAGCGTGACGACGATGGCGGCGGTGGGAGGCGCGATGAGGCCGAAATCCAGTTGTCCGATCCGGAATGCCGCGGCGCCGACGGCGATCGCGGAGAAGACGCCGACGCTGCCCGCGAAGATGCCGCCGAATGCTGTCAGGTGCGGCGCTGCGGCACCTACATCGATGAGAACGACGTGAATCGTGGAGATCACCGCGAGGCCGAGGAATGCGAGAGTAGGCGCCCAATCCGAGTCCGGTGCGACGAAGAAACCGGAAAGGGCGGCGCCGACAGCCGCCACGAATGCCGTCGCGAGCACGATGATCCGCTCCGGGATCGCCGTCGAGACCGGTCGTGACGGAGTCGCGGATCGAGCGGCGACGCGATGAACGATTGCTGCCAGCGCGACCGCGGTGAAGGCGAAATAGGCGCGGGAGGCACCGTCCGCCTGCTGGTCGAAACCACTGACGAGGAGACCGACGCCGGGGGCGAATGCGGCGAACCCGACGATGCTCGCTGTTCGCAGGTCGGAGAGACGATTCCAGGCGACGAAGATCACGGCAGAAATCACGAGGGTCCAGCCCCAGTAGACCACTCCATCGCTAGCGCCGAGACCGAAGAAGTCGTTCGCCCGCAGCGCGAACGCATCCAGATAGACGAGGACGACGGCGAACACGGCGATACCTTCGGCGGTCGCGGTGAGCGACTGTCGTCGCAGGAGTGATGCGATGGCGAAGGCCGCAATCGTTACTGCCGCGACGATGAGCGATCGGGCGAGGATGCCGTAGTTGATGAAGGCGTACACGAGGAAGAAGATCGCGGCGACGGAGAGCAGCGAGATGCCGACGACGACCAGGATGACCTGCACGCTCGAGCGTCGCGGCCCCGTCGGCGCGGGTGCAGAGACGGGGGCGGGTGCCGGGGGAACGGCGGGCGGAGCGACGGCGCTGCTCGCGGCGGTCGCGGGCAGGCTAACCGGAGTCTGCACGGGCGGGGCGGGAGGCGCGGCTTCGAACTGCCGTGCAGAACGCTGCGAGGTCTCGAAACGGATGCGACCGATCAGGTCGAGGCGGCGATCGAGGAGAGCCGCGGCATCCGCCGACAGGATGGCCAGTTCGGCGGCGGCCGGATGGGTGAGCTCGAGCTGGCAGACCTTGCATACGGCGTCGCGCCAGGGAGCGAAGCAGGCCGGGCACTGCGCCGTGCTCGTGAGGTCGCTTGGGGATCGAGGAAAGACGACCCGTCCCGCGTACTGCCTGAAGTCGGTCTCGGCCATTGCTACGTGTCCCCCTGAACGGTCGTTGGTTCAGGGTAGTGGGACGACGGAGAACTTGGCGATGGATATGACCGTGCTGTGGACCGAGCTTCGTGCCGTTGATCGCGTCACATCGTCGTCGAGTAACCTCCTGGTCGGGATCTCCTAGCCCGCCCCGCGTCGCACATCGAGCGCCGCCGTCGACCGGTACAGGGAGCGGAGCGCATTCTCGATCGAATCGAAAGTCCCGATGGGCCGGTCCAGCCAGTCCAGCAAATCGAACCCGGTATGCGTTCGCCACACCTGGCCGGCTATCAGCAGGGTGTCATGGTGCTGCACATCCCAGCGACCCTCACCAGCTTCGATGAGGTCGAATGCTTCGGCGTAGGTCATGACCACTCTCCCTGCGGTTGTGTTCCTGGACATCGATCGCTCCACGGTAGAACGCGAGGGTGAACAGCGGTCGACATCCGCGTTAAGGGATTGCGAGGATGCTCGATGCTCGGCGTTCCGTGACATCGGTTGTCTGCTTGACCGTGCGGGTCCGCAGACACAGAATCGAGCTATGAACCCAGAGGAAGAAAAACGGGCCATCGAAAAAGTCGTCGATGAACTGGTCGAGCGACTCCCGGGGGTTTCGCCCGACGAGATCAAAGGGGTCGTCGGTGAGGAATACGCGGCGTTGGACGGCAACCCCGTTCGTGACTTCATTCCCCCACTGGTGGAACACGCGGCAAAGCAGCGCCTGCGTGACGGTTAGCGACTGGGCTGCGCCCTAAATGCCTCATCCGCTTTGCTCCGACGCGCGAGACAGCGTCCGGAAATGCGCGACCCTTGCGGCGACACCCTTCGAAGTTTTTCGCGCCAAACGGTGCACCGGACGTTCGATCGTCCGGTGGAACGCCCAGGCGGAGAGGAGGGACAGCGGGATCGTGAGCAGGGCGACGAGCGCCCAATTCCCGTCCCCGAGAACGAAGCTCAGGGTGGCGAGAATCGGTATGTGAACCAGGTAGAGGCTGAACGAAATCCGGCCGAGCCATTGAAATGCAGCCGTGTCCAGCGCGCGTCGCAGGGAGGGCACGACAATCGCCGCCAGCACGAGGCCCATCGCGCCCACGACCGGGAGTTGCGCCAGAACGGCATATCCAATGGTGTCCGACGGAACGAAGGGCCGAGTGAGCCAGCCGATAACGATCAGGAGCAAAGCGGCCGTAACCAGTATGACGTCCCGAGCTCGTGCGCCTGGCTTGTACCGCAGTTGCCGCGCCCAGGTGGTGATCGACTCGAGGCGGACGGCCATGAGCGTTCCAATGAAGAACACCGGCAGATACCGCAGGGCGTCAATGCCGATCAGTGAGCCCCAGATGGTCAGGGCGACGGAGAAACCCAGTGCGATCGCCCAATATCGTCGGATGAGGATGGCAATCGCGACAAACAACGGAAGCAAGACGGAGAACGCCATTTCCCAGCGAAGCGACCACAGCACGTTGTTGATGTCATAGGAAGCGCGGGCCAGCGACGCCTCGCTGAGCAGGGTTTGCCAGTCGGTCGATGTTGCATTCGATGTGTCGATCCAGGCCCCCTGCGTGACCATCGACCCGTCACGCGGGAGAAACCAGACGAGCCCGGTGCCGATGGCAAGCGAGACCCAGACCGGTAGATAGAGGCGCACGATCCGGCCGGTGAAGAATCCGGTCCACGAAAAGCTTGCTCGGCTGAGCGCAGGAAGAGTGACGACGAGTCCGCTCAATACGAAGAACACGAGCACTGCTTCCGTGCCGGCGGTGAGGAGTTTCAGCGGAGTGTTGGAGAGCCACCAGTAGGCGCTGTTGAATCCCGAGCCACCCTGGCGAGTGAGGACAGGCGCCGCCACCAGATAGAGGTGATGCAGCACCACGACGACGGAAGCAAGACCGCGTAGGCCGTCGAGCGATGTCAGGCGGGATGTCGTCGGAACGACGGTGCGAGGTTCCGCGGAGGCGATCGTCTGAGTGGTCACCCGTTCCAACGTAGGACGGATTTCTGGGCGTCGTCAGGGTGTTTCCCGGGAATACTCGACATTTCACGCCCGGTCGGCGAGTCGGGTGCTATTCGTCAGCGATCGTGCTTCGGCATCCCATATTCGTTGATCGGCTCATCGTGAGCCGGTTGCAGCTTGTGCGGAGCCGGGCAGTTGAGGACTGTATTGGGAGTCGAACGATCGATGGTGTGTTCCGCCATCGATTCGCCGCACACCGGGCACACCGCGTCCCCGACTTTTCTCACGACCTCGCCATAGGGTCCAAGGTCAGGCGGCCCGATCTTGCCGACCAGCTTGTGATTCAGCCAATCGACGAAACGGACGAGCCCGTGACCTTCATGGTGCTCCTTGACGCCGATGTCCTCGTCCATGGGCGCCAGCGTACGCTCCAATTCAGGGCAGGTGCAGTGGCTCTGACTAGGGGTTATTGCCGGCAGGGTGACCTACTGCTCTGCCGCGCACTGGTCGAACGTGAGGTGCAGGGGCAATAGCTGTTCCAGCCTGTCGACCAGGTCGCTTCCCTGGGGACGAAGCGCTACGCCGCGCGAGGTGAGGCAGTTGGCGACGGCCTGTTGCACGTAGGACTGCCAGACGGGGTCGACCTCTTGGAACTCGCTCGCATAGCAGCGGGCGTCCGCTCCAGAGGAGACAGCTTTGTCGGTGATCGCATAAGGGTAATAGACGTAGTTGTCCGGCACCGGGCTCAGCGGGTATCCGGCGGCCGTGAGGCATCCGGCATACCTGTTGAACGCGGCCAGGTACTCAGTGCGGGTGACCTTCCCGTCGGCCATCACCGCTTGTTGTGCGGCGGATGGCTCGGGAAGCGGTGGTTCCTTCACCCACGAGGTAAAAACCGCATAGCGGTTGGTTCCGGTTGGGTCGATCCTCATGGTGTGCTTCCGGGTGCCGACGAGGGCCATCTCTTGGGCGACGACGCCTTCACAGGTGCCGCTTTGAACTTCAGTCGAGTCGATCGTCACAATCACGCTGCCCCGGTCGATGCAATCGAAGCTCACGACCATTGCTGTTGCTCCCTTTGGCGCCGTCCCGAGATCGAGGACGGCATCGCCAATCCCGAAGTACTGGACCGGAGTGCCCAGAAGCCGACCGTGTGTACCAATGACTCCCTCGGCGGAATATCGAGCGTTATCGGTTTGATCAGAATGAGCACTGCTGGTAACGGCGACAGCAGAAACCGCGCCGCCGGTGAGGGCGCCCGCCAGCGCAAACGCGGCGATGGCGCCAATAACCATTTTGCGACTCGGACGGGGTCGAAGGTACGGGCTGGCGTCGGCTGTTGCGACGAGCAGGTGCCGAAGTTCGGTGTCCCGGTCGTGTGCGGGGGAGATGTCATTCATGGGGAGCTTCCTTCGCGAGAACAGGGATGAGTCGGATGGGAGGGTCGAGGTGAGCGGCAAGACGGGCTTTTGCCCGGGAGAGTCGCGATTTCACAGTTCCGGGCGCAATATCCAGGATGGCTGCCGCCTCTTTCTCGGACATCCCCTCCAACACGCACAGAGTGATAACTTGCTGATCGGTGAGATGAAGGCCCCGGAGCGCTGTTTGTGCTTCCCCTTCGTCGAAATCGTCAGCGTGATCTGCGGTCAGCGCGGCCGGGGGCAGACGTCGCAGGAGCCTGTGGTAACGGCGTGTACTGCGGGCGAGGTTGTGGGCCGCGTTCGTTGCGGTGACCAGCAACCAGGGCAGCATCGATCCGTCGACGAAATGAATCGATCGTCGCTTTCTCCACGCTTCGAGAAAGACGATCGCGACCACATCCTCGGCATCTGACGCCATCGAGACGAGCCGGTAGCTGTGCCGCAGGACTCGCGCCCGATGCCGGTCGAAGATTCGGCCGAAGGCGTCACCCCCGCCCGTCACGGCAAGAGTCCACTCAGCCGCATCATCCAAATCTGTGTCCATATCGGGTAATGTCCGGCACAAGCCGATCGGTTCCCGAATCTCGAACAAAAATCCCCCAATAACCTGGCCAGAACTGCACGACTGGCAAGTCCACGGCAGCTGACACTCACCCTACGGGCAGCTCCACTGTCACGTAGCAAGGTTCGGCGTAGGCGTTCTCGAAGGCGACCACCTCCTCGGCGTCGGAAGCCGGTCCGCCCTGGAATCAGGTGATCCGTTGCCCTTTAGAAGCGGTGTCCATAGGTTGTGAGGATGCAACCTTCCCTGGCTAGAATCGCGCTGCTCGCGGTCACAGTCATCGGTCTATTGGCCGGCCTCATATTCATGGGCGCCTCACATCAATTCGAATCGAACCTCGGGGTTGGCCTGTTCGTCATCGGCGGTGTCTCAGGCGTCTCCTATCTCAGCCTGATGGCTGGCGGCCGGAACAAACCGCCCGAGTAGGCACCCGCGTGGATCCAGTTCGTTGCGGCTCTCTCAAGCCGCTCGACAAAGTTTCTATGAGGTGTGTGCGGAACGAAAACTTTCGTGTAATGCTGTAAAGATTGACGCCCCTTCTTGCCATGGATATGTTGGTCATCGCGGGATTGCGCACGACTCGACCTGTCGTATCGGGCATGAATCCGCGGCGAAGGTTTCTTCAGATGATAGAGAGATTCATCTGCCGAAAGCCCTCCGAGGGGCGCTCAACGACCAGAGCATCCCTGTGAAGCACGTTGACAAACGAAGCGCGTCCCGCGCGATTCGGAGCTGAGGAGAAACACATGACGAATTCCATTCCCCGAGCGCGCGTCGTCGTCGTCGGGGGAGGCCCGAGGGCCTCCTTCTTCCTCCGCCAGGCCTCGCTGCTGCCTGAGCGTTTCACGGTGGTCGGCGTGCACAGCCGCAGCGCCGAGACCCGCGCCGCGGTCGAGGCGAAGTGGGGGTTGACGACCTACGACACGGTCGAAGCGCTCATCGACCTGAAGCCGGATTTCGCTTTCGTCGCGGTTGCGCGCGTGGGTTCCATGGAGCCGACGATCGCTTTCGCAGAGGCAGGCATCCCGGTGATGGTGGAGACACCCCCTGCGCCGCAGGCGCAGGATCTCCGGGATCTCTGGGCGCGTGTCGGCCAGACCGGCCTGGTACAGGTCGCAGAACACAGTATGTACATGCCCTCACACCTCGCGAAGCTCGCGGCGGTCGAGAGCGGGCTCATCGGCACGCCGACCTCGGTCCACGTGTCATCGAATCACCTTTACCACGCGGTCGCCGTCATGCGCGGGTTCCTCCACCCGGGGTTCGGGCCGACGACGGTGCGCGCGAGCGACTTCGTCGCTCCACTCGTCACCCCGGTGATCAACGACGTCTGGCAGGAGGACCAATCGGAACAGGCGAGCGCGACCACGCTCGCGACCGTGGACTTCGGCGAGACGATGGGGCTCTACGACTTCACCCACTTCCAGTGGTTCAACCCGCTGCGCTCACGTCGGCTCCTGATCCGCGGCTCGCTCGGAGAGTTCAACGACAACCACATCGTCCGGCTCTCGGACAACGCCATCGTCGAATCGCGTGTCCTTCGCCGGCAGACGGGAATCGACCTGAACCACGAGGGTTTCGATCTCGACAATATTTCGATCGACGGTCAGGTCCTCTACCGGAACCCATTCAAGGGACTTCGGATGTCGGACGAGGACATCGCGGCTGCGAATCTTCTCGTGGGCATGTCGTCCTGGGTTCTCGGCGACGCTCCCGCTCCGTACCCTCTCGCAGACGGTAGCCAGGATCACCTCATCGGCCTCGCGATCGAGGAGTCGGCAGCGAGTGGCCAGCTGGTCACGACGGCTCGCGAGGCTTGGGCGAAATAGCGACGCCAGCCCGCATGCCCGACACCGCCTGATCAGCCCCATCCCGAGACAGCTCATCGAACAGGAGTAACAAATGCCCCACGTCCGCGTAGACATGCACAGAGACCGCGCACCACAGAGCCAGGCGCTGAGCGCCGCGATTCATGCCGGGCTGATCGACGGCCTCGACATGCCGGAAGACGACCTCTTCCAGATCTTCAATCTGCACGATCCCGGCGAGTTGGTCTTCACCAGGACATTCCCGGGTGCGGACAGGGACGACATCATCTTCATCCAGGTGCTCGCGTCTATCGGCTATTCATCCGAGCAGAAGCAGCGGATGTACACAGCGCTGGTCGACAACATCGTCGCACTCGGCATTCGCCAGGACACGATCCTCATATCGATCATCGAGATCGCCGGAGAGAACTGGCACTCGCCGGGGAAGCCGTAGGCCTACCCACCGGGTCAGCCGATCTTCTTGGTGCTGCCGCGAATGATGAGGGTCGTCGAGAGGTCAAGCCGATCGACGGCCCTGCGTGGCTCGTTTCGAAGACGGATCACGAGGCGAGCCGCCTCGTTCGCCATGTCGGAGAGCGGCTGGCGAATGGTGGTCAGGGGTGGCCCGGCCCACTTGGCGAATTGGAGATCGTCGTAGCCGACGATCGACAGGTCGTCCGGGATGCTGATTCCCATGGCCCGCGCCGCCTCGTATGTTCCGAGCGCTTTGACATCGCTCGTCGCGAAGATCGCCGTAGGCGGATTCGGAAGCGACAGGAGCGCCGTGCCCGCCTCCGGTCCCGCCTCGTCGGCGAATTCTCCCGAGGAGACGAGAGTCTCGTCGACGGGGATGTCCGCAGCACCCATCGCCGACCGGAACCCGGCAACGCGCGCGCGCGTGCTCATCAGGTCAGCCGGTCCGGCGATGACTCCTATCCGCCGATGCCCGAGGTCGATCAGGTGCCGGGTCGCGGCCATCCCGCCGGTGTAGTTGGTCGAGCCGATCGAGGGGACGTCGGGGGCCGGATCTCCGGCGGGATCGACGACCACGAATGGGATGTTGCGCGATCGCAGCTGGTATTTGTCAGCCGGCGGCAGATCCGAGGCGACAAGGATCACTCCGACGGGTTCACGCTGCACGGCCGCGTCGACCCAGCCGGGTGCGGCGGAATGGCGATCGCCACTCTCGATCACCGTCAGGCTGAGACCGTTTTCGCGCGCCACCCCCGCAGCCCCGCGAATGAGTTCGATGGCCCACGCTCCATCCAGGGCCCCGAAAACCAGGTCGATCGAAGGCGAGAACGTCTGGGCGGTGCCGCGCTTCCGATATCCGTGGAGTTCGAGCAGCTTGGCGACGCGTTCGCGCGTGTCGCTGGCGACGCCGGGACGCCCATTCAGGACTTTGGATGCTGTGGACAGGGAGACGGCGGCATCCCGTGCGATATTTTCCAGCGTCGCGGGCTTGTGAAGTGGCGCAGGAGGTTGCTTTCTCGGCATGTCAATCACCTTAGAGGTAAATAGTCGAATCGGTGTTGAAATATTTCTGTGGCGAAGCAACTCACAACACCTGCCCATTCAGGAGAACTGGAGTTTCCTGTAGCGAGACTGGCAGATTAGGAACGAAAACTTTCTTATAATTCCATAAACCTTGACGACCACGATCGTGGGGGTTACTTTTGCACGGTCGGCCCAAAAGCGAGCTCCCACTCGCAGCGAGCGGGACCGCCAACCCCCAAGACCCGGACCCGCACTGCCTTCGCAACAGTCAGACGGCGGCCAGCCCCGGGTCGACGCAGCAACCATCCAGTCAGCACGCCGTGACTGGGACAAAAGGAGTAACAATGATGTTCCAATCCTCTGCCGCCAAACGGCGCAGATCCCTGGTCTTCGCGCTGGGAGTGGCAAGTTCGCTTGTGCTCGCGCTCGTCGGGTGCAGCTCGGGAACCACGGCCGCGAGCGGCTCGGCAACCTCGGGCAAGATCACCTGGTGGGGGTGGACGCCCGAGATCGGCGTCGGCAAGCAGTACATCGCCGCCTTCAACAAGGTGTATCCGAACATCACGGTCACCTACAAGCAGGTCGCCACCGCAAACTACGACGCGGCAATTCGTCCGGCTCTTGCCTCATCCGTCGGTCCGGATGTCTTCAACATGGCACCCGGCGGCGGAATCGGTTCCATCGGTTCGTACCAGGGATCGGCGATCGACCTCACCCCCGTCATCACCAAAGCGCTCGGCAGCGACTGGAAGTCGAAGGTCGCCCCGATCGGCCCAGCCGGACTGACCACGTCGAGCGGCAAGCTCGCCGCGCTCTCTGTCGGCTCGACCTTCGCCGGGCCGCTGTGGATCAACCCCGATCTCTTCGCCAAGTACAACCTCACGCCACCGAAGACGCTCGCCGACTGGATCAGTACCTGCGCGGCATTCAAGTCCCACGGCGTCACCTGCTTCGAGAAGGGTGCCGGAGACCCGTGATTCAACCAGGACCTGCTTCACGCGATCTCTGACAGTATCCAGCCGGGCCTCTGGACCAAGGCATCGACGGGCAAGGCCAAGTGGACCGACCCGGTCTTCGTCCAGGCGTGGACGACCTTCCAGAAGATGTTCAGCAATGGCATCATGCAGCCCGGTGCACTCGGTGTGCAGCAGTACCCCGATGTGAACAACGACTTCCTCTCTGGCAAGACGGCGATGGTCATGATGGGCACGTGGTACATGCAGTATTCGACGGTCGCGGGGGCCACGTCAGCCGTCTCGGCTGCGGGCGTCGCGAACGCGAAGCCGTTCCCCGTGGTCTCGATTCCGTTCCCGGATGTCGCAGGCAAAGGCAACCCGTCACCGATGTTCGGCGACGCCGACTTCGGACTGGCCGTCAACGTGAAGTCCAAGCAGCAGAAAGCTGCAGAGACCTTCATCACCTGGCTCGCGACCAACACGAAGGCCCAGCAGGTCGTGTCGAACGCTCTGAACGACATCTCCGCGCTGACGAGCGTCTCGCCCAGCTGGGCAGACATCAAGCTCGTCGACAGCGGCAAGCAGCAGTCGACGCTGGACACGCTGATCAAGCAAGCCAGCACGGTCACCGAACCGCGCCTCGCCCTGATCAACACACCGCTCGGGCAGGCACTCGGTGTCGCCTCTTCTTCGGTGGCCGGCGGCAAGGCAACGCCTGAGCAGGCGCTGGCAACGCTGCAGGCCAGTCCGGGTATCGGCTAAGCGCCGCGTTCCATCGGGTTCCTCACACAGAGAAGATGCAAGCTACGTCATGACTGCAACCACCTCAACGCGTTCTCTTCGTGTGGGAACCCTCGGGCAGGTAGGAGGGGGCGCTCCCAGAAAGCGGCCCCTCCTACAGCCCAGGGGGTACCTGTGGATCCTTCCGGCCCTCGTGCTCTCCGTCGGACTGATCTACTACTGCATCGGTTACACCGGCTACATCTC
>JAODMW010000055.1 GCA_025464815.1 Microbacteriaceae bacterium
CGTGGGTGGTCGACGCTGGGTGGATCACCAGGCTGCGCACGTCGCCGATGTTGGCGAGGTGGCTGAAGAGCGAGAGGTTGTCGACCAGCGCGCGGCCGGCATCCACCCCGCCCTTCAGCTCGAACGAGAGCACGGCGCCGACGCCCTTCGGCGCGTACTTGTTCGCGGCCGCGTACCAGGGGCTGGTGGGCAGACCCGCGTAGTTGACCGACGCGACGTCGGGGTGGTTCTCCAGGAACTCCGCGATCTCCTGCGCGTTCTGCACGTGACGCTCGACACGCAGCGACAGCGTCTCGATGCCCTGGATGAGCTGCCACGCACTGGCCGGGGCGATCGCCGAGCCGAGGTCGCGGAGCAGCTGCACGCGGGCCTTGATGATGTAGGCGAGACCATCGCCGACGGCCGCGGTGTAGCTGGCGCCGTGGTAAGACGGGTCGGGCTCGGTGAGGCCGGGGAACTTCTCGACGTTCTTCGACCACTCGAAGGTGCCACCGTCGACGACCACGCCACCGATGACCGTGCCGTGGCCGCCGAGGAACTTGGTGGCCGAGTGCACGACGATGTCCGCGCCGTGTTCGAACGGACGAATCAGGTACGGGGTCGCGATCGTGTTATCGACGATGAGCGGGATGCCGTTCTGGTGAGCCACCTCGGAGACGAGCTTGATGTCGAGGATGTTGATCTTCGGGTTGCCGATCGTCTCGGCGAAGAAGAGCTTGGTGTTCGGGCGCACCGCGCTTGCCCACTCGGCCGCGTCATCCTGGTTCTCGACGAAGGTCGTCTCGATGCCGAGCTTGGCGAGCGTGTACTTGAAGAGGTTGTACGTACCGCCGTAGATGGACGAGGAGGAGACGATGTGGTCGCCGGCCTGCGCGATGTTGAGCACGGCGAAAACCTCGGCGGCCTGGCCAGAGGAGACGAGGAGTGCGGCGGTCCCGCCTTCGAGCGCGGCGACGCGCTCTTCGACGACGGCCTGCGTCGGGTTCTGGATACGGGTGTAGATGTTGCCGAATTCTGCGAGCGCGAAGAGATTCTTCGCGTGCTCGGCACTGTTGAACACGTAGGACGTGGTCTGGTAGATCGGGGTTGCGCGGGCATTGGTAACCGGATCGGGAGCAGCGCCGGAGTGGATCTGCTTGGTCTCGAACTTCCAGTTTGCAGCGGCATCGCTCATGGTGTTGTTCTCCTTGATGAATTCGGGCGCGGGCGGTCGATCGCTCTCGTTCAAGTGAGCCTAGGCAGGGCGGCTGTGAGAGGCAATGGACCCGTGACATATGGCGTAACCGCCGTTGAATCACGTGACTAGTCATGCAAGGGTAGTCGGGTGTCATCCATTCGTCTCTTCATCCTCGGCTCACTCGCGGAGCGCGGTCCGATGCACGGTCACGGCCTCCTGCAGCTTGCCGAAGAAGAGCACATCGACCTCTGGACGGATTTCGCGTCGAGTGCCGTGTACGGCGCCATGAAACGGCTCGCCTCCGAAGGCCTCATCGCCGAGGAACGGGTCGAGCGGCAGGGCAACTATCCGGAACGCCAGGTGTACGGCATCAGCGCGAGCGGTGAGTCGGCCCTGCACGAACTTCGGCAGCAGGGGCTCACAGAGATCGTGATCAAGCCGGACCCGATCGACCTCGCCCTCGCACGGCTCGACCCCGATCGGCTGGATGAACTGCCGGCGCTGTTCGAGGAACGGCTCGCTCGATTGCGGTCGACCCTCGCCACTACCGAGAAGCATCTCGAGCACGTCACGAAGTTCCTCACGGTCGCCGAGACCTGGTCGATGCGTCACCAGGTCTCCCGGTGGCGCGGCGAGATCGCCTGGCACGAAGACCTCCTCGCTGCGCTTCCCGAGATCATTTCAGACGAACGACGAAGACAGGCCACGAAAGGACACAGTTGATGAGCGATCAGCCGCATGCAGTGGAAGGCAAGCCGCCGTCGTGGATCGCCCCCGAAGGGGTATCGGATAAACGAGCGTGGGGCACCCTGGCCGTGCTCCTCGTCGGCATGTTCATGTCGTTGCTCGACACCACGATCGTGAATGTGGCGCTGCCGACCATCCGCGCCAGCATCAACGCCGACGAGTCGACGCTCGCCTGGATAATCTCGGGCTATGCGCTCGCGTTCGGGCTCGTGCTCATCCCGGCTGGTCGCATCGGCGATCGCTTCGGGCACAAATGGGTGTTCTTCACCGGCCTCGCACTCTTCACGGTGGCGAGCCTCGCCGCGGGCCTCGCCCAGGATCCGACCCAGCTCATCGTCGCCCGCGTCGTGCAGGGTCTCGGCGGCGGTATTTTCTTCCCACCGGTGACCGCCTTCATCCAACTCCTCTTCCCACCGATGAAACGCGGGAAGGCTTTCGGCATCATGGGTGCCGTCATCGGCGTCTCGTCGGCGCTCGGTCCGGTCGTCGGAGGACTCATCATCCAGGCGCTCGGCGAAGAGAGCGGATGGCGCTACATCTTCTTCGTGAACCTCCCGATCGGCGCCGTCGCGCTTGTCGCCGCCGCCATCGTGCTCCCCAAGGTGATTGCGGGCCAGAAGGCCGCGATGGACATCGTCGGACTCATTCTGCTCGCGGGTGCCCTCGTCGCGATGCTCGTGCCGCTCATTCAGGGACAGGATCAGGGCTGGCCGCTGTGGACCTTCCTGTCGCTCATCGGCGGTGTCGTGCTCCTGGTGCTGTTCGCGCTCTGGGAGAGATTCCTGGCCGCGCGTGGTTCGTCGCCGCTGGTGCCACCGCACCTGTTCTCGCACCCTGCATTCACGGGAGGCACGATCCTCGCGCTGGTCTACTTCGCGGCCTTCACGAGCATCTTCTTCACGATCTCCCTTCTCTGGCAGGCCGGTCTCGGCCACACGGCCCTGGAATCCGGACTCGTCTCCATACCGTTCGCGATCGGCAACATCGTCGGCGCGTCGCAGAGCGATCGCCTCGCGCAGAAACTGGGTCGCTCGGTGCTGGTCATCGGGGCCGCCCTCGTAGCCGTGGGACTCATCGCGCTGTGGCTCATCATGCTCAACGTCGCGCCGATGGATCTGAACAACTGGATACTGCTCGGGCCTCTCGCGATCGCCGGCGTCGGCAACGGCTTCTTCATCGCACCGAACGCGCGCTTCATCGTCGCCACCGTCGACCGCTCGGAAGCCGGTGCTGCGAGCGGTGTGATCGGCACCATGCAGCGGATCGGAAGCGCCATCGGCATCGCGGTGGTCAGCAGCGTGCTGTTCGGCGTGGCCAACCTGCCGAGCCTGACGAGCGAAATCGCGACGAAGGTCGCGAACGCCATGAAGGAGGGGCTCTATACCTCGCCCGAACTCGCGGCGAAGGCGATCTCGAAGGCGAGCCTTGCCACTCACTTCGGCGATGCGGCCACCATGGCGCTATTGGTCAGTGCGATCTTCGCCATCGTCGCTGTGGCGCTGGTATTCGCGCTTCCGAAGCGTGTCAATCTGCACTGAGCCGATCTGCAGGGTCGTCACGCGTCGGCCCTGGTCGCGCTACGGTTGAAGGGGCCGAACTGAGGGAGTTGACGTGGGAGCCAGGCGTGTCGTCGTTACGGGTGCGAGTTCGGGAATCGGAGCGGCAACAGCGCGGCTCTTTCGCGAGCGCGGCTGGGATGTCGTGGGCGTCGCCCGCCGTGCCGACCGGCTAGAGGCGCTCGCCGCCGAGACTGGTGCCGACGTCTTCACCGCCGACCTGACCGATCAGGTGCAGGTGGATGCCCTGCGCGACTATCTCGCCGAACTCGGGCCGGTGCACGCTCTCGTCAACAACGCCGGGGGAGCTTTCGGGCTCGCCTCGGTCGAGCACAGCTCTGCAGAGGACTGGAGCCGCATGTACGACGTTAACGTCGTCGCGGTCAAGCGCGTGACGAGCGCCCTGCTGCCCCTTCTGCGAGCCGCATCTGTAGATGGTGGACACGCGGACATCCTGACCGTCACCTCGATCGCCGGCCACATCGCCTACGAGGGCGGAGGCGGATACAACGCGGCCAAGTTCGCCGCGCACGCGCTCGTGGCGGTGCTGCGCCTCGAACTCGCCGGTGAGCCGATTCGTGTGCTCGAGGTCGCCCCGGGCATGGTCAAGACCGAGGAGTTCTCCCTCGTACGATTCGGCGGCGACCGGGAACGCGCGGAGGCGGTCTACGACAACGTGCCGAATCCGCTCTACGCCGAGGACGTGGCGGAGGCCATCGTGCACTCGATCGAGCTCCCCGGCTACGTGAACCTCGACCTCGTCACGATCAAGCCGGTGGCGCAGGCCGCTCCGTACAAGGTCATCCGCGGCGAACTGCGACCGCTGGTCGAGTAGCGCCTCCGTAGCGTGATCCTGGGGGAGGGTCTCGATACGGTCGCTGAGCGACCTACTCGACCCGCGGGGAGTTGAGCCGGGGAGGTCTCGATACGGTCGCTGAGCGACCTACTCGACCCGCAGGGCAGCGGCGACCTACTCGACCCGCAGGGAGTCGAGCCGGGCGAATGCGAGCGCTGCGAGGTAGGCCGCGGCATCCGGAAGCACGCTGTCGTCGAAACGCGCGAGATTCGAGTGGTTGTACGGCGCCGTGCGCGGGTCGAGTTCCGGCGGGCATGCACCCACGAAGACGAAGCTGCCGGGAACCGCGCGCAGGATGGCGGCGAAATCCTCCGCGCCGCCGATCGGGGTCGGCATGGGCGAGAAGCGCTCCGCGCCGAACATCTCGGTGACGACAGCTTCGGCGAGTGCCGCGTGCGGTGCGTCGTTGATGACAGGCTCGGTCACGGAAAGAAAAGTCACCTCGGCGCTGAGGCCGTGGGCCGCGGCGATGCCTTCGACGAGTTCACGGCTGTAGCGTTCGACATCCGCGAGGCTCTCGCGCGAGAAAGTGCGCACGGTCGCGCCGAAGGACGCGGTGTTCGGTATGACGTTGTTGGTGCCCTTCTGCCCGCCGCGGATCCAGCCGACGGTCACGATCACCGGATCGAAGGCGCTGAAACGGCGGGTGACCATCGTCTGCAGCCCGGTGATGATCTCGGCGAGGGTCTGGTTCGGGTCCAGGGCGAGCTGGGGTGCCGAGCCGTGGCCTCCCGCTCCGCGAACCGTAACGTCGAGCGTCGCCGAACCGGCCATGAGCGCGCCGGGCCTGGTGGCGAAGACGCCGAGCGGTTGAGAGGTGGTCACATGCAGTGCGTATGCGCCGACGAGTTCGCCGCTCGCGAGGTCGAGCGCCCCCTCCTCGAGCATCCGGTCGGCACCGTTGTCGCCCTCCTCGCCCGGCTGGAACAGGAAGAGCACCTCCCCGGCCAGCTGGTCCTTATGGGTACGCAGGAGGTGGATGGCTCCGACGCCGATCGCCGCGTGGAGATCGTGACCGCAGGCGTGCATCCGATTCGGGATCTCCGACGCGAAGTCTTCGCCCGAGTCTTCCTGCAGGGCGAGCGCGTCGAGATCGGCGCGCAGAACGACGGTCGGCCCCGGCCTGTCGCCGGTGATGCGGACGACCGCCGACGAAATCGTGTCAGAGACACGGGTCTCCAGTCCGAGTTCGCTGATCGAGAGCAACACCCGCTCGAGCGTATTGGGCAGGTGCAGGCCCAGTTCGGGCTGCCGATGGATGTCGCGGCGAATCTCTCGCAACGGTTGCAGGTAGTTCGCGGCCTCTTCGGCCAACTCACGCAGGTCCATGGACCCAGTCTCAGGCCTGAGGGCCGGAGGAGGAAACCGGGATCTCCTCTGCGACCGGTTCGACATCCGCCACATCGGCGAAGGCCAGCTTCGGCACGAAGAAGAGCAGTACCGCGGCGACGAGCGCGCCCACCCCGCAGATGATCCACACCGTCATGTATCCGCTGAGGCTCGAGGCCGTGCTTACGGCGACCGTCACGACGCCCATCGCGAGCACGATGCCGAAGATCGCCGAAGCGAACGAGCCGCCGATCGTCTTCGTCGTGTTGGTGAGCGCCGCCGCGATGCCCGTTTGGCCACGCGGTGCAGCGGCCGCCGCGGCAGCAGGCATGGCACCGACGAGCGCACCGGAGCCGACTCCCGCGATGAACATGTTCATGAACACCTCCCAGGTCGCGAGGTGGAATGGCAGAAAGAGGAGATATCCGATCGCCACGAAGAAGGCGGCGATGATGAGGGCGACGCGCGGCGACGTCCATTTCGACACGAGCGGGAACAGCAGTGCGCCGGCGATCATCGAGATCAGGTAGACGCCGATGAGGGTGGAGCGGTCACTCGCGTCGAGACCGAGGCCGTAGCCGTTCGAGGGATCGGTACCGGCGTAGGCGCTGAGCGGGGCCTGGGCTCCGAGGAGGCTGATGCCGATGAGCCCGGCGGTGAGCTGCACGGGCCACATGTTCGGTTGGCGCAGCACCCGCAGGTCGATCGCCGGATCTTTCTGCTTCATTTCGTAGAAGCCGAAAGGCACGAAGACCAGCAGGCCGACCACGATCAGGATGTAGACCCACCACGCCCCGAGTCCATTGAGCCTGAGGAAGGTGAGTCCCGAGGTGATGAGCAGGAGTCCGATCGTGAGGATGCTGAAGCCGACGACGTCGAGGGAGCGGCCCGGTATCGGGGTCGACTCCGGCACGCCGAAGAGGATGGCGAAGAACACGAGCGTTACGGCGATTGCGGGGATGGCGAGGGTCAGGGGAACGTTCTGGCCGAACCATCCGAAAACCCGTCCGCCCAGCAGTGCGCCCACGATCGCGCCGGCCTCGAGGGCGACGACGAGGAAGCCGGCAGCTCGACGCGTCTGTGACGCGCCGTGTCCGGTGCGGCGTCCGCGATCGAAGATGAGCGCGACCTCGAGCGGAAGCCAGACGACGTAGAAGCCCTGCAGCGCCCAGGCGATGATGAAGAGGGTGAAGTTGTCGGCGAAGACCAGTCCCCAGCTCGCGAGGGCGGTGAGCACGGTGGAGATGAGCAGGATGCGTTTGTGCCCGAACATGTCACCGAGCTTGGCGAGGATCGGCACGACGAGGGCGGAGAGCAGCAGCTGTGCGGCCTCGAACCAGTTGAAGTCGGCATCCTTGATGTGGAGGTATTTCACGAGATCGCTGATCAGGGGAACGTAGTAGCCCTGCAGGATTCCGCTGACGATCTCCACGAGAAAGAGGTACCCGATGAGGCCGAAGGTGATCGCGCCGGACTTTCCGCGCAACTTTTCCACGGGAGGAAGTGTCATGAACGGATGCTAGTGGCATCGTGCGCCCGATACGTGCCAGTAGCGTTGGGGTATGGCTGATGACGAACGCGAAATCCTGGGCTGGACCGAGTTCGGGGCAGCCGCGCGTGAGCTGGCCGCATCGGTGCATGGGAGCGGCTTCGCACCGGATATCGTGGTGGCGATCGCCCGCGGCGGTCTGCTGCTCGCCGGTGCGATCGCCTACGCGCTCAACGTGAAGAGCTGCGGAGCACTGAACGCCGAGTTCTACACGGGAATCGACGAGCGGCTGGACGAGCCGATCATCCTCGCCCCCTTCCT
>JAODMW010000247.1 GCA_025464815.1 Microbacteriaceae bacterium
CCGATCATCATCGCCCTCAACGCGACGGCCAACGGATTCCTGCGGCTGTTCCGGGTCGAACCTAAGAACGAGGCCAACAGTGCGTTCACCGTCGACGAGGTCGCGAACATCGTCGCGCAGTCCACCAGGGAGGGCGTGCTCACCGACAACATCGGAGCTCTCAACGCCGCATTCGAGTTCAGCACCAAGAAGGTCAAGGACATCGCCGTGGGGATGCCGGACCTCGTGAGCCTCTCGGAGGCGGCAACGCCCGCCGACGTCGAGCGGGCCGTCGCCCGGAGCGGGTTCTCGCGTTACGTGCTCGTCAACGACGAAGGCGAGCCGACCGGCTACCTGCACCTCAAGGACGTGCTCGACCTCGAAGATCCCGCCGAGTTCGATGAACCGGTGCCTCCGAAGCGCATCCGGCAGCTCATCTCGATCTACCGCGAGACCGACCTGGAGGATGCTCTGGCTGCGATGCGTCGATCCGGCGTGCACCTCGCACGCGTGTTCGACGAGAGCGGGGCCACCAGGGGGGTGCTGTTCCTGGAGGACATCATCGAAGAGCTGGTCGGCGAGGTCCAGGACGCTACCCGTCGGTCGTGAGGGGTTGGCGCGGGCCGCATGAACAGGGCTCTGCCCAAAGATGCCCACCGAACCCGGAGCCCTGTCCATGCGACCCGCGCCCAGTATCACGATCGGCAGCGACCAGGCCCTCGCCTGGGGGTTAGGCGGGGAGCTTGGCTCGGAGGTACTGCGGGGGCCAGTAGGGGAGGTCGTAGCCGAGTTCGCGGGCAGCGCGCAGCGGGAAATGCGGGTCACGCAGGAATTCGCGGGCCAGCATCACGGCGTCCGCCTTGCCGGAGGAGACGATGTCCTCCGCCTGCCGGGCATCGGTGATGAGACCGACGGCGCTGACATCCACAGTCGACTCGTGTTTGACGAAATCGGCGAAGGGCACCTGGTAGCCGGGGCCGAACGGGATGGTCGTGTTGGCCACGAGACCGCCGGTCGACACATCGAAGAGGTCCGCGCCGGCATCCTTCGCCCAGGCCGCGACGGTCGCGGTCTGCTCCTGGTTCCAGCCGCCGTCCGCCCAGTCGGTCGCCGAAAAACGCACGAAGAGCGGCACCTCGTGGCCCGCCTCCGCACGTACCGCACGGACGACCTCGAGCAGCAGCCGAGCGCGGTTCTCGAGGGTTCCGCCGTACTCGTCTTGGCGCTGGTTCGACAGCGGCGAGAGGAACTGGTGCAGCAGGTAACCGTGGGCTGCATGGAGCTCGAGCAGGTCGAATCCGGCATCGAGCGCACGGCGAGCGCCAGCGGCGAAATCCGCCACGACTTGTGCGATGCCCTCCCGGTCGAGCGCGACCGGAACCGCGTAGCCGGTGAACGCGACGGGGGAGGGTGCGACGCTCTGCCATCCGCCTTCTTCGGCGGGGACGGTCCCGTGGCTGGCATCCCACGGTCGGTAGACCGAGGCCTTGCGCCCCGCATGAGCGAGCTGGATGCCCGCGGCGGCACCCTGGGAGTGGATGAAGGAGACGATGCGCGACCAGGCATCGCGCTGCTCGTCACTATAGATTCCCGTGTCCTTGGGTGAGATGCGGCCCACCGGATTCACGGCGGTGGCCTCCGTCATCACGAGCCCGGCACCTCCGCGGGCGAACGAGCCGAGGTGCACGAGGTGCCAGTCGGTGGGAACGCCGTCCTCCTTCTCGACCGAGTACTCGCACATCGGCGAGACCCAGATTCGGTTTCGGAATGTCGTCGACCGAACACTGAGCGGCGTGAAGAGGGCTGGTGTTGACACGATTACCTGTCTGTCAGCGTTTCGAGAAAGGAGCGCAGTTCGGCGGGACCGACGAAGAGGTGCCCGGTGATGCCGAGAGCTTCCGCGCCGTCGACATTGACCTGCTTGTTATCGATGAAGACCATTCGGGCCGGAGTTATTCCGAGTTCGCTCGCTACTTCGAGATAGATGTCGGCGTTCGGCTTCAGCTTCGACAGCTCCGCGCTGAGAAACATGCGCTCGAAGAATCGCGCCATAGGGGAGTAGCGGAAGGGGCTCGCGAAATCGAACCCCGCGTTCGACAGCAGGGCGATACGTGTGCCACCCGCGTGCAGGTCGGCCAGCACGTCGAAGGTGCCGGGCTCGACGCTCAGCCAGCCGGTGAAGTCCGCGACCCAGAGTTCGTGGATCGTCGACTCCGGCCATTCGATCCCGAGGTCGGCCGCGACACGCTTCCAGTAGTCGCGCACGCTGGTCGTGCCCTGGTCGAGACCGTCGCGGTGTGCCCAGTACGGATTCCAGAACACCTCTGGTGCGACGCCGGCGACCTCGAGGAGGTCGGCACGGTCGCGTTCGCTCGGGCTGCGGGAGATGACCTCGCCGTAGTCGAAGACCACGACGCGATCGGAGATTGTCAGCGGCATCCGGTTCGCCTTTCCGACATCCAAACTATCGTGAGAGCCATGAGCAGCTTCACGCCCTGGACCCCGGATGACGCACGCGAACACATTGCGGTGCCGTCCGCCGCCGACGACAAGTATTCCCGCGGCGTGCTCGGCGTGATCACGGGATCGACCGACTACCCGGGAGCCGCGGTGCTCGGCGTCGAGGCCGCCCTTCGGACCGGGGTCGGCATGGTGCGCTACCTCGGCGCCGAGCGTCCGGCCGATTTCGTGCTGCGGCGTCGCCCAGAGACGGTGACCGCTCCAGGACGCGTGCAGGCCTGGCTTCTGGGCTCCGGAATGGATGCCGCGACCCGCGATTCGGCGACCGTGGCTCGTCTCCACGATGCCCTTGCGGAGGGCCTCCCCACCGTGATCGACGCCGGCGCGCTCGACCTGCTGGACCGGGTCACCGGCCCCGCGATCATCACCCCGCACTTCCGTGAGCTCGCGCGCGTGGTCGGAGCGACGACGGAGGAGATCGCCGCCGATCCCGCGGGCTGGGCGGTCCGCTCGGCGGAGAAGCTCGGCGTGACGGTGCTGCTCAAGGGACATGACAGCTACGTCGCGAATCCCGATGGCACGCGACTCGTCGCGTCGTCTGCGCCCGCCTGGCTGGCCACCGCCGGTGCCGGGGATGCCCTGGGCGGCATCCTCGGTGCGCTCGTGGCGACGCACGCGGACGCGGTGGAGGCGGACGGCGCGATGCTCGCCCGGCTCGCCGCGACGGCATGCGTCATCCATGGCCTGGCCGCCGGGCGGGCTGGCGGTGGTGGCCCGTTCACGGTTCTCGACCTCGCGGAAAACGTCTCCGCCGTTATCACGGGCCTGCTCGGCCGGTAGCGGTCGCGGATCTCACGGCTCGCCTCGGATACGCTGGTCAACCATGAGCGTCACCGCATCCAGCCGAGTGTCGTGGCTCTCATCGGCCAGAGCCGTCATCGCCAATCCGATCGTGCTCTGGGGCGCCTTCGTGCTGGCCCATTTCTGGCTCGGCATGCTCAATCTCTACGCGACCGGCCTTCCGCTTGGCGACGTGAGCATCGTCTACAAGTTCTGGACCGACCAGGCGATAGTCGCGCACTTCTGGGTGGGCATCGACAGTTCCTGGGTCTACCCGATCGTCGCCATGGTGCCGATGCTCGTCGCCCGCATCTTCGGGCCCGAGCTGTATTCGAGCACCTGGCTGAGCCTGGTGATGCTGCTCGACGCCGTCGCGCTCGGAATGTTGACCGGATGGGGCAGAAGTCGCCAGAACGTCGCTGTCGGCTGGTGGTGGATCGGCTTCCTCGTACTCCTCGGACCGATCTCCCTCGGCAGGATCGATTCGATCACGGTCCCCATCGCCATCGTCGGCGCGCTCCTGATCGCTTCGCGTCCACGGGCCGCAACGGTGATGCTCACCGTCGCCACCTGGATCAAGGTGTGGCCGGCGGCCATCATCGTTGCGATGGTCATCGCCCTGCGGGATCGTGGACGCATCATCCTGACCGGTCTGGTCACGAGCCTGATGATCGTCGCGGTTGCGCTCGCTCTCGGCAGCGGCCTCAACGTCTTCAGCTTCATCACCCAGCAGACCAGCCGCGGCCTGCAGGTCGAGTCGCCCATCTCGAATATCTGGCTGTGGCAGGCCTTCGCGAAGGTGCCGAACACTTTCGTCTACTACGACACGACCGTCCTCACATGGCAGGTCAGGGGGGCGGGCGTGGAGAGTGCGAGTGCCTTGATGACTCCGCTGATGATGCTCGCTGCGCTTGCCATCGCCGTGACCGCGGTGCTCGCTATGCGTAATGGCGCATCCGTGGCGGACCTGCTTCCGTCGCTGTCGCTTGCTTTCATCACGGCCTCCATCGCATTCAACAAGGTCGGTTCCCCGCAGTACATGACGTGGCTCGCGGTGCCGGTCATCCTCGGGCTGGTGGCGAACGCGGCGGGTCACGGCCGGCCGTTCCGCACGCCGGCCATCCTGGTTCTCATGCTGGCCGCCCTCACGCAAGCCTTCTACCCCTACCTCTACTACCTCCTTCTCGGCCTCAACCCCGTGATTCTCCTCGTGCTCTCGGCGCGCAACCTCCTGCTCTTCGTGCTTCTCGGCTGGGCGATCGTCTCGCTCTGGCAGGCCTCCCGTGCCAGCAGCGAGACCCTCGCCCTGGCCGACGAAGGCACGTGGCTTCCGGTGGTATGGCCGTTCAGCGCGGTGGTGACGCCCGGGTTGGACCCGGATCTCAAGAAAAACTGACAGGAGAAAACAATGCTGGTGGCATTTTCGGTGGCGCCGAGTGGCGGAGACGGCGGGGGAGACTCCGTGCACGACGCGGTCGCGGCCGCGGTCACGATCGTCCGGGACTCTGGCCTCCCCAACCACACCGATGCGATGTTCACGACGATCGAGGGCGACTGGGACGAGGTCTTCGACGTCATACGACGTGCCACGGATGCCGTCGGCGCCTTTGGAACGCGCGTTTCGCTGGTACTCAAGGCCGACATTCGGCCCGGCCGCACGGGTGAGCTCACCGGCAAGGTGGAGCGACTCGAGCGGGCGATCGCGGAGCAGTAGGGGCCTGCTTCCGGGTGCCGCCTGTGCGGCGCTCGATGCCGTGGCGTTCTACAGTAGATACGGGTTCGTCGCCGACGGAACCCGCACGATGCTCGAAGGCGAGCTTTCGCACAATACCGAAATCCGAATGGTTCGCCTCCGCATATGACTGCTTCGCTGTGACAACTCTCTCGCCGTTCCGCGTGCGGCTGGCGCTGCTGGCCCTCGCCCTCGGGGGTTTCGGCATCGGGTCGACCGAGTTCGTGGCGCTCGGGCTGCTTCCCAACATCGCGCACGACCTGCTGCCGGCCCTCTATGCGCAGTCGCACGAGGCCGCGAACGCCCAGGCCGGTTGGCTCGTTTCGGCCTACGCCCTCGGGGTGGTGGTCGGCGCACCGACCATCGCGGCATTCTCCGCACGCTTTCCTCGCAAGAATCTGCTCGTGGTGCTCGCAGCCGTCTTCACGCTCGCGACCGTGGCCTCGGCCCTGCTTCCGAGCTTCGGATTCGTACTCGCTGCTCGCTTCGTGGCGGGCCTGCCACACGGTGCCTACTTCGGCATCGCCTCCCTCGTCGCCGCGAGCATGATGGGGCCTGGTAAGCGTGGCGCGGGTGTCGCCTACGTCCTGTCCGGACTCACGATCGCCAACGTCGTCGGCGTACCCGCGATTACCGCGCTCGGCCAGTTAGCCGGATGGCGCGTCGCCTACCTCGCCGTAGCCTCGATCTTCGCCGTCACCTTCGTCGCTCTCGCGATGCTGCTCCCGAAGCAGGCGGGTAATCCGGATGCCACGATGAAACGCGAACTCGCCGCGTTCGGCCGCTCACAGGTCTGGCTCACCCTGCTGACGGGCGCTGTCGGATTCGGTGGCTTCTTCGCGGTCTACACCTACATCGCGCCGATCGCGACGGACGTCACCGGGCTCACACCCGCGCTCGTACCGATCGTTCTGGTCGTGATCGGCCTCGGCATGACCATCGGTAATGTGTTGGGTGGCCGCTTCGCGGACCGGAGCGTCGTGCGCACCATCTTCGGCTTCTTCGGTCTCTTCGCCATCTCGCTGGCCGGTCTGGCGCTCACCGCCCAGACGACCGCCGGCCTGTTCGTTTTCGTCTTCCTCATCGGCGTCGCCGCATCCGGAATCTCGCCAGCCATCCAGACCAGGCTCATGGATGTCGCGGGCGACAGCCAGACCCTGGCCGCCGCCGCAAACCACTCCGCCCTCAACATCGGCAACAGCCTCGGCGCGTACCTCGGCGGCCTGACGATCGCCGCGAACCTCGGATATATCTCGCCGGTGTGGATCGGCCTGATCCTGTGCGCGCCGGGCATCGCCCTCGCGGCCTGGAGCGTGCTGCTGCAGCGGAGTCGCGGTGGAAGCCTCGAAAGCGGCCGCCGCACGCCGACGGTACCGCTCGGCGCCGAGTAGCGCGTCGCAACTAGTGCCCTTGCCGTTGCGGAGGATCCCAGGGGCGTGTCGTGGCCCTCTGGCGGGCTGCCGCGGCGCGCCGTCCTCCGCAACGGTGTGGCTGAGGCTCTAGAAGCTGTTCGGGGCATCCGTCGAGATGAGGATGCCGTCCTGGATCGCGCGCTTACGGAGCGCGACCTTGGTGCCGACATCGATCCCGGCGACCCGGTACTTCTCGCGGATGCGCTTGAGGTAGGACTTCGCGGTCTCCTCGGAGATGCCGAGCTGATAGGCGACCGCCTTGACCGGCTCTCCGCCGCCGTAGAGCGCCATGACGCGACGTTCCTGCGCGCTCAGCTTGGGCGATCCGCCGACATCGCCGGCGTTGAGCGCGAGATCGAGCTCGGCGGAGATGTAGGACTCGCCCTTCGCCGCAGCGCGGATGGCCTCGACGATCATCTCGGCATCCTCGCTCTTCACCAGATAGCCGAGGGCGCCTGCGGCCAGGGCCTCACGCACCACATTCGGCTCCGAGTAGGTGCTCATGAGCACCGTCTTCACGCCCGTCGTCTTCAGCGTCGAGATCTTCAGCGAGATCGGGATGTTGTCTTTGAGGTCGAGGTCGAGCAGCACGACATCGACCGGGAACTCCGGATGGATGAGCAACTCGGGCCAGGTGGAGAGCGCCGCGACCATGTTGATGTCACTCGCGGCGCCGCGAATCCATTCCGTGAGCGCTCCAAGGAGCATCTTGTGGTCGTCCACGAGGGCTAGACGGATACGGTCATCTTCTTCTGGCACGGGTCATTCCATTCCTCTGGACTACTTGTCCAGCATGCTATTGG
Source organism: Microbacteriaceae bacterium (assembly GCA_025464815.1). Taxonomy (GTDB): domain Bacteria; phylum Actinomycetota; class Actinomycetes; order Actinomycetales; family Microbacteriaceae; genus Lacisediminihabitans. Next base: position 7,227 of record JAODMW010000247.1, read on the forward strand.
TCCGCGGGACTGTTCACTACGCACTCGATCTCAACACGCAGGCTCGAATTGTGCGTCGAATCGATGAAACGGCCGACCTTGCCGATCGCGTCCCAGATTGCGGGGTCCACGCGGTTGCGTGAAATCGCGGTGGTGGTGATCACCAACGGCACGGTTATCGTCCTGGATCCTGGATCGGATGCGGCCGTGACCGGCCCGAGCGTGAGTGAGGCCGTCGGGTTCGATTTCCGGTCGCTCACGAGCAGCCAGACGGCTGCAAGGAGGCCGTCGCGCTGCTGCGGGGCGAGGAGTCCGGCGAGGCTGCCCCGGTCGACGAGGGTGACCCACTTGCCGAGCTGCTCCGACTCCGTGATGGCATGGTAGAGCCAGGTCTCGCGTCGGCCCTCGATGAGGTGGAGCCTGAGTTCTGTAGCGAGCGACGCCGCCACCGAGGCTGTTCTCGGGGTGAGCGGCAGGCGGATCCGGCCCATCGCGACGGAGTCGAGCAGTTCCTCCGCAGCCAGGTCGAGTCTCGCGAGTTCCTCCGAAGCGAGCATGCCCACCGCGAACCGAGGTGCCGAGACCGTGCTCTGCACGAGCACCCGGTCGAGTTCGAACTGCACGATGCGCCGGAAGCGACGCACGATGTACACGCCGAAGAACGCGGGCATGACGGATGTCGCGACGAGCAGCAGCTGCGCCGGAATCGTCTCCGCGGTCAGCGGCGTTGTCATCACGATGGCGACGCTGAGCGCGATCCCGAGCAGGATCGCGACGGTGAGGATCTCCCGCTCACGACGGAGGGTGAGTGCAGCGAGAAGCCCGAATCCGGCCGATGCGGATGCTGTTGCGTAGGCGCCGACGTCGTGCAGCGGCCAGATCGCGATGAAATCGAGGGTGACGACCCCGGCGAGGGCCAGCAGGAAGGTCGTGAAGAGCCAGTTCGGCATGCGCTCGCCGCGCGTGGCAATGGACACGGCCACCCCGATGAGAGCGAACGCGTAGAGGAGCCAGGCGCCTGCGACCGGGAGGATATTGGCATAGGCGCCGGCATGGCTCACGAAGGTCGCGAGACCGTAGAAGCCCTGGATGGCCGCGATCACGCTCGCGCCGACCCCGAGATAGCCGGTGCCGAGGCTCCCGCCTCGTGCGCTGGCCTGACGCATCGCGCGACCAGCCGTCGACGTCGCCGGAACGCCGCCACGGTTGCGTTTGCCGAGGATGACGCCGAGAGTGTTCTCCTCGGGACGCGCGTAGTCGCTCATCGGGCTGCCCGTCATTTGGGTACCTCGAGAACGACGGTCGTTCCGGCTCCGGGGGAGGAGAACAGCCGGGCATTTCCCCCGACCTCCCTGAGCCGGGCGACCACGGAGTCCTTGAAGCCCAACCGCGCTGCGTCGATATCTTTGAGGTCGAAGCCGACCCCGGCATCCGTGACCATCGCGCGCACTGTCGTGTCGTCATCGGTGATCGTCACGTGCGCATCGGTCACGCCCGCGTGGCGGCGTACGTTCTCCAGGCATTCGGCGAGAGCGAGCAGGAAGGCATCGAGGACGTCGCTGGGCAGAAGCACCTGTCCGGTGCCATGCCAGCTGACTTCGAGCCCCATGCGCCCGAAACGCTGCTTGACGGATTCGAGCGTCGTGCCGAGAGCGGTCTCTTCCACCGGCTCGAGGTTGTAGTCGCCGGATGACTGCGGCACCGGGCTCGCCCCCAGTCGCAGTTGCCGGAGGAGTCGTGCATCCTCGCTCGCCTGCTGCTGCAGTGCGGAAGCGCTGACGCCGACTCCCGAGTGCGCGAGGAGGGTGAGCGTCGCGAGTACGGTGTCGTGGAGCAGGCGCGCACCCTGTCGACGCTGGGCCTCGGTCTCGCTCGCTTGCCGTTCCGCGCGATGCGCCCGGCCGATGCTGTAGATGCGCCGCGCCGCGCGGGGGATGCTTGCCGATAGCCAGTAGCCGACGACCGCCGCCAGAACCCAGCCGAGCACGACGGCGGCACCCTGCAGGGACACTACGGCGGGCCCCGGTACTGCGAACTCGGTGAGTGCCAGTGTCGCAAGGAACGCGACTACCAGGATCACGAGGCGAGGCAGTGTCGCGGTCAGCACGATTGCGAAGGAGCCGATCGCCCCGGCGGCCAGTGGAACCAGGGCGGTGCCGAGCGCCGGCCCGGGCGGGGAACCGATGGGGATCTGCACGACTACGAGGATCCCGAGGCCGGCGGCGATACCCAGGCATACCCAGCCCACAGACTGGTTGATGCCGAGGCGGAGGAGGCTGAATGCGAGCACGACGAAGAGCGGCAGTACGGCGAGGTACGTCGTCCAGTTCAGCACCCCCGGAACGCTGAAACAGACAAGAGCAATTACCGTCGAACCCAGTCCGATTGCGCGAGTGGAGCGCTGAAGAAGTCGATCGCGCTCTTTGGCGATGAGTTCCACGTTAGTAATAGTCACACACTGTGACCTTAAGTGGGGGTGCAACACCGTTACGGTCTTGTGCGGCCGTCGAGGTACAGTCGAGGTGAGTAAGTAAGAGGGGCTCACGACCTCAGGGTCGCCACACTCACTGCAGGAGCCGAGGAATCCAGCCTCGAATCCGAATCGGTGCCATTACCCGAACATGGGCGCCGGGCGGTACTTTCGTACCGCGTCAACCGGGGGGTTGTGTTAAGAGGGCCACAGAAGAAACTGTGGCCCTCTAGCAACGCCTTACTCCGGTGTCAGCCATCCTTCCCGGATGCCATGGCGGCGCAACAGGATCTTGGTACCGAGATCGATGCCGATCTCCCGGTATTTGCGCCGACCGCGCTTGATGTACGACTTCACGGTCTCCACCGTCGTGTCCATGTCGCTGGCCACCTCGCGGATCGAACGGCCGGAGGCGTAGAGCAGGAGGGCACGGTACTCCTGCTTGCCGAGCCCCGGATCCCCGGAGACGGCGATGCCCGAAATAGCACGGATGAGGGGACCATTCTCGTAGCGATTGCCTGCCGCCGCCGCACGGATAGCCCTGACGAGCTCATCGGCGGGTTCGGTCTTCGGCACGAAGGCGAGGGCTCCCGCTTTGAGCGCTCCCTGAATGGATGATGGATCGGCATGCCTGCTCATCACGATCGTGCGCGTGCCCGCCGCGCTGAGCGCACGGACTTTGGTGCCGATGCCGATGTTGTCATCGAGGTTGAGGTCGAGTACCGCGACATCGACGGGGAACTCGTCGTGCGAGAGCAGCCCGACCCAGGTCGGCTCCCCGATGACGACGTGGATGCCGTGCCGGCGTGCGAGGTGCGCGACAATTCCGTCGATGACGAGTTGATGGTCGTCGACAATCGCAACGCGGATGGCGCTCGGGCGCGCCTGGTTGGTCGTGGCAGTCACCGTGTCCCCCCG
>JAODMW010000274.1 GCA_025464815.1 Microbacteriaceae bacterium
GTCGATCGCGATCACACGGTCTTCGCGGGTATCGGAGAGAGCCATGCCGAGCAGCGCGGTGATCGTCGTCTTGCCCACCCCGCCCTTACGTGTCAACACCGGAATGAATCGGGCTCCACCCTCGAACTTCTTGTCGATGCGGGCCTCGATCGCCTTGCGTGCGCGCACCTTCGGCGAATCCCCCCGGTTTACGGCATGGAAGGTGATCGCATAGAGGAAGGCGTTCAAGCCTCCCTCGGGTTTCGCGCGCTTCTTCCTGCGTACGTTGATCAGGCGATCGGCGGTCAGCATGCCCGCGACCTCCGGGGCGTTCGAAACTTCGCCGCGCATCCGGTCGCGCCTGCTGAGCGCGCGGTCGTCACTGCTCGGCAGTTCGGGGATATACGGCGCCTCCGGCTCCGGTTCCGCCTCCGGGACCGGCGGGACAACCATGATGGAGGTCGTCGTCGGCTCCGTGACCTCGACGAATCCCGGGTTGACGGGCACTTCGACTATGGCGACGGCCAGCTCGTCCTCTGGCGCCGCGTGAACGGTGTTCGGGAGGCTCACTTCGATGGTGAGGCTCTCCGGCAGGCTCGAGGCAAGATCCTCCGATGGCGTATCGATCAGATCGACGTCGCCTTCTGAGTCCGAGTACGTTCCGTGCTCGTCAGACTGCCTGCCTCTTGTTGCCATGACAACAACACCTTCCGTCGATTCAAGAGCCCTCTAGCTTACCGCGGACCATTGCCGTACAACGGTACCGGGTCGAAGGCGCCGATCAGGCGGGTTCGATCTCGAGGAGGAGGTCCCCACCATCCACCTGCTGGGTCTTGGGTACTGCGAGGCGGCGGACGACACCGCCGATGCCCGCCGTGATGGCTGCCTCCATCTTCATGGCTTCGATCGAGGCGACGCTCTGGCCGGCCTCGACCCGCTCCCCCTCCACCACCTGCAGGGTGACCACGCCGGAGAATGGTGCGGCCACGTGACCCGGCTTGGTCGCATCCGCCTTCTCCGCCGATTTGCTCTCGACCGCTATACCGCGGTCGCGGACGAAGACCGGTCGCAGCTGCCCATTGAGGGTGGTCATGACCGTGCGCATACCCTTGTTGTCTGCCTGGCCGATCGCCTCGAGACCGACGAAGAGGCTGACACCCTTGCTGATCTCGATCACATGTTCGGTGCCCTGGCTCAGGCCGTAGAGGTAGTCGATCGTATCGACGACGGACAGGTCGCCGTAGAGTTCGCGCAGCTGTTCGAACTGCTTCGTCGGCGCCGGGAACAACAGCCGGTTGAGCGTCGAACGACGCGAGATCGCATCACCTGCCAGCGCGGCCCTGTCGCCCTCGGTGATCTCCTCGACGCCGATCTTGACTTTGCGGCCGGCGAGCACCTTGCTGCGGAACGGCTCTGGCCATCCGCCGGGCAGGTCGCCCAGCTCACCCGCCATGAAGCCGATCACCGAGTCGGGTATGTCGTACCTGTCAGGATTCTGCTCGAAGTCCTCCGGGTCGGCGTTCGCGGCCGCAAGAGCGAGGGCGAGGTCGCCGACCACTTTCGAGGACGGCGTGACTTTGGGCGGCCTGCCGAGGATCTTGTTGGCAGCGGCGTAGAGATCTTCGATCTTCTCGAACTGGTCGGCGAGGCCGAGAGCGATGGCCTGCTGGCGCAGGTTGGAGAGCTGGCCACCGGGAATCTCGTGCTTGTACACGCGGCCGGTTGGTCCGGGCAGGCCGGACTCGAAAGGCCTGTACGCGTGGCGCACGGCCTCCCAGTACGGCTCGAGATCCGAAACCGCCTGCAGGGAGATCCCGGTATCCCGCTCGGTGTGAGCGAGGGCTGCGACGAGGGCGGATGCGGAGGGCTGGCTGGTGGTTCCGGCCATCGGTGCGCTCGCGACATCCACCGCGTCCGCTCCGGCACGGCTGGCAGCGAGCAGGGTGGCCAGCTGGCCGCCCGCGGTGTCGTGGGTGTGCACGTGTACCGGAAGGTCGAAACGATCGCGCAGCGCGGTCACCAGCTTCTCCGCGGCGCTCGCGCGCAACAGGCCCGCCATGTCCTTGATCGCCAGGATGTGCGCGCCGGCTTCCACGATCTGCTCGGCGAGCTTCAGGTAGTAGTCGAGCGTGTAGAGATCCTCGGCGGGATCGAGCAGGTCGCCGGTGTAGCAGACGGCGACCTCTGCGACGGCAGCGCCGGTGGCGAGCACGGCATCGATGGCCGGACGCATCTGCGAGACGTCGTTGAGGGCGTCGAAGATGCGGAAGATATCGACACCGGTCGATGCTGCCTCGCGCACGAATGCATCCGTCACCTCGGTCGGATACGGCGTGTAACCGACGGTATTGCGTCCGCGCAGCAGCATCTGGATGGCGACGTTCGGCAGTGCCTCCCGCAGGCTCGCGAGGCGGTCCCATGGGTCTTCGCCGAGGAAACGCAGCGCGACGTCGTAGGTCGCTCCACCCCACGCCTCGACGGAAAGCAGCTCGGGGGTGAGACGGGCGACATAGGGTGCGACGGCGACGAGGTCCTTCGTGCGCACGCGGGTGGCCAGCAGCGACTGGTGGGCATCGCGGAAGGTGGTCTCGGTCACCGCGAGGGCGGTCTGCTGGCGCAGCGCGCTTGCGAAGCCGACCGGACCGAGTTCGAGCAGGCGCTGGCGCGAGCCGGCCGGCGCAGGTTGTGTGAGATCGATCTTCGGAAGCTTCAGCGCCGGGTTGATGATGCCGCGTCCGTCGCCGTTCGGGCGGTTGACCGTGACGTCCGCGAGCCAGTTGAGGATCTTGGTGCCGCGATCCTTCGACTGGTGCGTCTCGAAAAGCTCTGGACGCTCCTCGATGAAGGAGGTGCTCAGGTCCCCCGCGGCGAACGACGGGTCGTCGAGCACGGCCTGGAGGAACGGGATGTTGGTCGAGACGCCGCGGATGCGGAACTCGGCAAGACCGCGCTTCGCTCTTGCGACGGCGGCGGGGAAGTCCCGACCGCGGCAGGTCATCTTCACCAGCATCGAGTCGAAGTGCGGGCTGATCTGGGTGCCGGGGTCGATCGTTCCACCGTCCAGACGGATGCCGCCACCGCCGGGCGAGCGGTAGGTGGTGATCTTGCCGGTATCCGGCCGGAATCCCGCCGCAGGATCCTCGGTCGTGATGCGACACTGCAGTGCGGCACCGCGCAGGCGGAGGTCGCCCTGCTGCAACCCGAGCTCCTTGAGGGTCTGGCCGAAGGCGATGCGCATCTGCGACTGCACGAGGTCGACATCGGTGACCTCCTCGGTCACCGTGTGCTCCACCTGGATGCGAGGGTTCATCTCGATGAAGAAGTGCTGGCCCTTGCGCTCCCCCGCCGTGTCGAGCAGGAACTCCACCGTTCCCGCGTTCACGTAGCCGATCGACTTGGCGAACGCGATCGCGTCGCGGTACATCGCCTGGCGGGTGTCCTCGTCCAGGTTCGGCGCAGGAGCGATCTCGATGACCTTCTGATGCCGGCGCTGCACGGAGCAGTCGCGTTCGAAGAGGTGGACCGTCTCGCCCGTGGCATCCGCGAGGATCTGTACCTCGATGTGCCGGGGGCGCACGACGGCCTGCTCGAGGAACATCGTCGAGTCGCCGAAAGCACTGTCCGCCTCGCGCATGGCCTC
>JAODMW010000286.1 GCA_025464815.1 Microbacteriaceae bacterium
GGTGTCGACCAGCAGGGTCGTGCCGGCGCCGAGCGCGGAGACCTGGGCGCGGAAGGCTTCCTCCTCGCTGTCGTGGAGGAGTGTGAAGGAGTGCGCGGCAGTCCCCATCGTGGGTATGCCCCAGCTGCGTCCGGCTTCGAGGTTGCTCGTCGCGCCGAACCCGGCGATGAAGGCGGCTCGTGCTGCGGCGACAGCACTGCGCTCACCGGTGCGGCGCGAACCCATTTCCGCGAGCGGCCGACCGCTCGCTGCAGAAACCATACGGGCCGCAGCACTCGCGACGGCGCTGTCGTAGTTGAGCACGCTCAGGACGAGGGTCTCCAGAATGACGGCCTCGGCGAAGCTGCCCTCGACGATGAGGATGGGGGAGCCCGGGAAATACAGCTCACCCTCCTGGTATCCATAGATGTTGCCCGTGAAGCGGTAGTCCGCCAGCCAGTCGAGGGCCTCGTCATCGACGACCATGCCGTCTCTCAGCCAGCCGAGTTCGGCATCCGTGAATCGGAAATCGGCGACGAGGTCGAGCAGCCGGCCGGTGCCCGCGACGACGCCGTAGCGACGTCCGCCGGGCAGGTTGCGGGCGAACACCTCGAAGACGCACTCGCGTTCGTGGGTGCCCGCTCGGATGGCCGCGTCCAGCATCGTGAGTTCGTAGCGGTCGGTGAGAAGCGACGACACGGTTGTCATGGATCGAGCCTAGCCAGCGCCGGGCGGGCATCAGGTGCGCGCCGACCGCCATATCGTGCAGCGGAGGCTCTCGGCTGGCGGGACTAAACTCGGTTCCCGTGACTGATGCCCCGATTGGAATCTTCGATTCCGGAGTCGGCGGTCTTACCGTCGCCCGCGCGGTCATCGACCAGTTGCCGAACGAGTCGATCCTCTACGTCGGCGACACCGCGCACTCGCCCTACGGGCCGAAGCCCATTGCGGATGTGCGCCGCTACACCCTCGCCGTGCTCGACGACCTTGTCGCGCAGGGCGTCAAGATGCTCGTGATCGCCTGCAACACAGCCTCCGCGGCCATGCTCCGGGATGCCCGTGAGAGGTACACCCTGGCGCTCGGCATTCCGGTGGTCGAGGTCATCCAGCCGGCGGTGAGGGCCGCGGTGCGACAGACGCGCAATGGACGGGTCGGTGTGATCGGCACCGTCGGCACTATCAGCTCGAACGCCTATGAGGACGCCTTCGCGGCGGCACCGCACCTCTCGATCTTCGCCCAGGCCTGTCCGCGCTTCGTCGAGTTCGTCGAAGACGGCGTCACCAGCGGTGATGAACTGTTCGCGGTGGCCCAGGACTATCTCTCGCCGCTGCGAGAGGCGCAGATCGACACGCTCGTGCTCGGCTGCACCCACTATCCGCTGATGTCCGCCGCCATCCAGTACGTGATGGGGGAGGACGTGACGCTCGTCTCGAGCGCGGAAGAGACTGCTTTCGACGTCTACCGCACACTCGTGAAGCACGGAATCCAGCGCAGCGCTACCACCCGCCCGAGTTACGTCTACGAGGCGACCGGTGGGAGCAAGGCGGAGTTCACCTCCCTCGTGCGACGCTTTCTCGGGCCAGAGATCGAGACTGTCGAGCTGGTCGAAACCGGCACGATTCCATTACCTGAAGGGCGACCATGACCGACATCACACGCAAGGACGGCCGCGCCGTCGACGATCTGCGACCCATCACGATCGAGCGTGGCTGGAGCGAGCAGGCCGAGGGGTCTGCGCTCATATCCTTCGGTCGCACCAAGGTGCTGTGCACGGCATCCTTCACCAACGGCGTTCCACGCTGGATGACAGGCAAGGGCAAGGGCTGGGTCACCGCCGAGTACTCGATGCTGCCGCGCTCCACCAACGACCGCATGGACAGAGAGTCGGTCAAAGGCAAGATCGGTGGCCGCACGCACGAGATCTCCCGGCTCATCGGGCGCAGCCTGCGGGCCGTCGTCGACATGAAGTCACTCGGTGAGAACACGATCGTGCTCGATTGCGACGTGCTACAGGCGGATGGCGGAACCCGCACCGCGGCGATCACCGGCGCCTACGTCGCCCTCGCCGACGCTCTCGAGTGGGGTCGCACGAAGAAGTTCATCGGCCAGAATGCGAAACCCCTCATCGACAGCGTCTCGGCTGTCTCGGTCGGCATCATCGACGGAGTTCCGATGCTCGATCTCGCCTACGTGGAGGATGTACGTGCAGAAACCGACATGAATGTCGTCGTGACCGGCCGCGGCCTCTTCATCGAGGTGCAGGGAACGGCCGAGGGTGCGCCGTTCGACCGTTCGGAGCTGAATTCCCTGCTCGATCTCGCGCTGGGCGGCACCGAGGATCTCGCGCGTTTCCAAGCGGAGTCGCTCGGCGCATGAAGCTCGTGCTCGCCACGCACAACGCGCACAAGGTAGAGGAACTGCGTCGCATCCTCGGTGACCGGCTGGAGGGCATCGAGCTCGTCGGCTACGACGGTCCGGAGCCGGTAGAGGACGGCGAAACCTTCGAGGCGAATGCCCTGATCAAAGCGCGTGCGGCGGCCGAGCACACGGGACTAGCCGCGATCGCGGACGACTCGGGGATCAGCGTCGACGCGTTGGGCGGTGCGCCTGGTATCCATTCGGCTCGTTATGCCGGCACTCGCAACGATGAAGACAATGTGCGCCTGCTGCTGAAGAACCTCGAAGGCACGGCCGATCGTGCTGCCCTCTTCGTCTGTGCTGCCGCGCTCGTCGTGCCGCCGACCGGTCCCGCGGCCGCTACGGACGGTTTCGAGCATGTCGAGGTCGGCAACTGGCCGGGGAGCGTTCTGCTCGAACCCGTGGGCGGGGGAGGCTTCGGCTACGACCCGATCTTCAAACCGGCCGGGTACAGCGTGTCGGCCGCGGAACTCCATCCCGACGAAAAGAACTCCATCAGTCACCGCGGCCTCGCATTCACGGCGCTGATGCCCGTTGTGCGCGAGCATTTGCTCGGTTAGCCGCCCGCGCGCAGTTGCTTCGCGATCCAAGCGGTCGCCTATGCCGAAGGAACGGTCGTCGGTAGAATTTCGGTGTGCCGAAAATCAAGAATCTGGTGTGGCAAAAACAGCGGGGTGGGTGGTGGCTGCTCGGTCCGGCCTTCGTCGCCGCGATCGCCTATGTCGACCCGGGCAATGTCGCAGCCAACCTCACGGGGGGCGCCCGTTACGGCTATCTGCTGGTCTGGGTACTGGTCGCCGCGAACCTCATCGCCGGGCTCGTGCAATACCAGTCCGCAAAACTGGGCCTCGTGAGCGGCCGCACGATGCCGGAGCTGCTGGGCGATCGACTGCGCCCATCCGCGCGACGTGCCTTCTGGGTGCAGGCTGAACTCGTCGCGGCGGCCACAGACCTCGCCGAAGTCATCGGAGGCGCGATCGCGCTCAACCTGCTCTTCGGGCTTCCGCTCTTCCTGGGCGGGCTGATCGTCGGCGGCGTATCGATGCTGCTGCTCGCCCTGCAGAGCCGTTACGGTCAACGGCCATTCGAATCCGTGGTCATCGGTCTTCTCGCCATCATCGCGATCGGCTTTCTCGCCGGGCTGTTCGTCAATCCGCCCGACGGCCTGGCGATCCTCGACGGTCTCGTGCCCCGGTTCGCAGGAACGGACTCGGTCCTTCTGGCCGCAAGCATGCTCGGTGCGACGGTGATGCCGCATGCCATCTACGTACACTCCGCTCTCGCCCGCGATCGTCACGGCCACGTGCGCTCGGCGGATGACCGCAGGCGGCTCCTCAGGGCGACAAAGTGGGACGTCGTGGCGGCCCTCGGCCTTGCCGGCGTCGTCAACCTCGGAATGCTGCTGCTCGCGGCGGTGAACCTGCGCAACGTGGCGGGCACCGACACGATCGACGGCGCGCACGCCGCGATCGGCGACGCGCTCGGCCCTGGTATCGCCCTCGTGTTCGCGATCGGACTGTTGGCCTCTGGCCTCGCCTCGACGTCGGTGGGCAGCTACGCGGGAGCGACCATCATGGCCGGGCTGTTGAAGAAACGCGTCCCGATATTCGTGCGAAGGGTCGTCACCCTGGTGCCCGCCGTCGCGATCCTCGGTCTCGGAGTCGACCCGACCTGGGCACTCGTGATCAGCCAGGTGTTCCTGAGCTTCGGCATCCCGTTCGCGCTCATCCCACTACTTCGACTCACCAGCGACCGCGAGGTGATGGGCGAGCAGGTCAACGGCAGGCCGGTGCGCTGGACGCTCGCCGTCATCGTCGTCCTGGTCGTCACCCTCAATGTCGCACTCATCGTTCTGACGGTCGCATCATGAGGGCCGCGAAGGACCGGTCCGTGGTCGAGGACTATGTCAAGGTCATCTATGCCCACACCGAGTGGCAGCCGGAACCGATCACGACATCCGTACTGGCGGCGCGGCTGGGTCTTGCAGCCTCGTCCGTCACCGAGATGGTGAAGAAGCTCGGAAGCGCCGGACTGGTGACCCACGTTCCCTACGGTGCCGTGGAGTTGACATCGGAGGGGATTCGCCTGGCGCTCAGGATGCTTCGCCGTCACCGACTGATCGAAACCTGGCTCGTCGAGGTGTTCGCCTACGGCTGGGACGAGGTACACGATGAGGCCGAGGTGCTCGAGCACACGCTCTCCGATCGTCTGCTCGAGGCGATAGCCGGGCAGCTGGGCGAACCATCGCGGGACCCGCACGGCGATCCGATCCCGACCGCAGACGGGCGGGTACTGCGCCCGGAGGCAGTACTCCTGCGCGATGCGCCGGAGGGATCGATCGGTCGCATCGTACGAATCAGCGACCGTGATCCGACCCTGTTGCGCTACCTGCTCGACGAGGAGATCACGCTCGACGTCGAGCTCACGGTGCTGGGCCGCAAACCGTTCGGCGGCGCACTCGCGGTGCAGGCCGGAGCGGTGGAACACGACCTGGGTGAGGAGGCGACGGCCTCCATCTGGATCTCGACGGGCGAGCCTTCCCCGGCGGGCGGGGTACCGTTGGAGACGTCATGAACCCTGAACCCGCCGTATCCATCGACGACTCGCCTTCGCAGAGGATCGCCGCCGCCATCGCGAGATTCGGCGAGCCGATCGTCGCCGAGCGTGCGGCCTCGCTGCTCATGGGGGGCAACGAGGGCGAAGAGTTCCTGCTCTATGTGGGCGGCCGACATGCACAGGGAGTGCTGGATGGGGCTCCGCCGCTGTACTGGCCGGAGGTGTGGGGCGCGCGGGCTCTCACCTTCGCGTGGGATGCGTCCGCGGCATCCGCTGTGCATCGCGGACTCGGGGACCAGGCGTGGCGCGTCCGCGAGATGTGCGCGCGCGTGTGTTTCGTGCGCAGGCTGCCGGAGACCGAGGCGCTTACGGCCCTCCTGACCGACGAGGTCGCCAGAGTGCGCGCTGCCGCCGCACGAGCCCTCGCCGAGATCGCCGATTCACGCCTCAACGAGGCGCTGACGTCACTGCTGCAGGATCCGGAAAAGGAAGTGCGCCGCGCGGCGCACGATGCGATGGTGCGTCTCGCCAAGCGGGCCGGGAACGCCGGCTAGTCAGTCCTTCTTCTGGTCGAAGACCTTCGGGTCGAGCATGACCTGCTCATCGCTTGCCACAACGGCGCCTTCGCGGTTCGCTCTGCGCGCCTTGAGCGTCGATCGCACGTAGTGGTAAATCGTCGGGATGAGCGTGAGCACGACCGCGGCGAGCAGGATCACGTCGATGTAGCTGCTCACGAAGTTCGCCACCGGTGGGATGTAGCCCAGCAGGTGGCCTCCGACGGTGAGTCCCGCGGCCCAGATCAGCGCACCGAGGATGTTGTAGAGCGAGTACTTTCGGTAGTTCATGTGGCCGACGCCTGCGGCGATCGGTGCGAAGGTACGCACGACCGGCACGAAACGAGCCAGGATCACCGCGAAACCGCCGAACCGTTCGAAGAAGGCGTTGGTGCGTTTGACGTTCTCGACGCTGAAGAGGCCGGTCTCCTTGCGCTCGAAGATGCGCGGACCGGCCTTTTTGCCGATGAGGTATCCGACCTCGCCGCCGAGGAAGGCAGCGAAGCCGATGGCGAGAGCGACCCACCAGATATCGATGTGGATGATGCGGTTCGGCCCGAAGCTCAGCAGGCCGGTGATGATGAGAAGAGTGTCGCCCGGAAACAGGAAGCCGATGAGCAGTCCGGTCTCGGCGAAAATGATCAGGCACACCCCGAGCAGTGCCCACGCCCCAAAACCTTCAATGAGGGTGTGCGGATCGAGCCAGGGGATCAGGGCGAGATGTGTCACGGAGTAGAGCTCCAGTCGTCTGTTGTTGACAGGCTAGCCGGTGGACGTTGCCGAAAGCATGGGGATAACCCCCCGATGCTCGTGCGGGAGAAGGGACTTGAACCCTCACGCCTTGCGGCACAGGAACCTAAATCCTGCGTGTATACCAATTTCACCACTCCCGCGAGTGCGCTCAATTGTACTGGGAGGGATCGGGCGTTGAGCAGTCTGTGCCCTTGTCTAGAGGTGGTCCTGCTCGGCCGTCACGCGCGGCACGAGCGGGATCGCGAGCGCCGGGCAGACCGCAGCGGCGGCGAAAGCGAGCTGATAGCCGACGATTCCGATGAGCGTACCGAGCAGTGGGCCGACGGCGGACGCCGCCAGAAACTGTCCGGTGTTCTGCACGCCGAGCGCTCTCCCGGCCCATGCCGGTCCCGCCATCTCGGCGACCGAGGTGAAGGCGAGGCCGTTGTCGGCAACCGTGACGGTCATGGCGATGACCAGCACGATCGCGCCCGCCTGCCATCCGGATGCACCGAATGCCGCGAGCAGCAGCATGACCGCGCTCGCGGAGACAGCAACCCAGCGCAGCGGTCGAACGCGGCTGCCGACCCGGTCGCTCAGCACTCCCACTCCGATGCGACCGACCGCTCCGACGAACTGCGCGATGCCAACGACCACTCCCGCCGTGAGCGCAGGAAAGTGCAACTCGGTCACCAGCCAGACGAGCCCGAAGGTCGAAAGGGTGAACTGGGGAACGACGAGCAGGATGGACACCGCATGGATGCGCCAGAGGAATCCGCTCGATCGGTACGGATTTCGCGGTGCGGTCAAGGTCGCCGCGGGGGTCGGCCTTGGCGGATTGACGATGCCGAGCGCACAGGCGATGGCCAGCAGGCCGGTCAGGACGAGCGGCACGATGAGGGCGACGCCGATCCCGCCGCTGCCGGCGAGTGCGGGAACCGTGAGCGCCGCGACCGTGACGCCGAGCGGTTGTGACATCTGCCGGATGCCCATGGCGAGTCCGCGACGATCCTTCGGGAACCAGCCGACGACAACCCGTCCGCTCGCCGAGTTGGTGCTTGCGGACGCCATGCCGCCCAAGAGGAAGAACAGTCCGAGCGCGACGTACCCTTGCGCAGCCATTGCGCCGATGGTGGCGAGGGCTGTCAGCGCGAGCCCGCCCGCGATCACCCACTTCTCGCCGACGCGGTCGGCCAGTGCGCCCCACAGGACCAGGGTGAGTACCATGCCCATGGTCGGTGCTGCGGCGAGGAGTCCGGCCTGGGCGAGGGTCATGCCGCGTTCGGTGTGCAAGAGCGGGATGAGGAAGGCGGGGGCGCTCACGAAGACGGTGCCCGAGGTCTGCGCCGCGACACCGAGGCCCAGGGCCGTCCACGCACGCGTTGCCTGGGGGAACGGTGCCGTGGCGGTCATTCTCGCCCTTCTGCGATTGCGATACAGTTTGGTATACCAGTACGGTATCCCAACTGGAGAACAGGTTTCTCATGTCGCAGACCGTCCAGCTCTACGACCGGCTGCGCGCCGCGATACTCGCGCTCGATCTCGCGCCCGGCGAGCGGCTCACCGAACGCGGACTCGAAAGTGAATTCGAGGCATCCCGTACCCCCGTGCGCGCCGCTCTGATGCGCCTCGACTCTGAGGGGCTCGTGCAGCGAGAAGGACGCGGGTGGATCGTTTCGCCCATCGACACGGTCGAGATCGGCGCGCTCGCCGAGTTGCGTGAGGCCGTCGAGTCTGCGGCCATCCGACTCTCGGTAGAGCGGGCTTCGGACGCCGACGTCCAAGCGATCGCCGCACTGCTGGATGCGACGCGTCCGGCCCGCGACGAGGAGCAGGGGGTGCGCGCAGGTGGCGACTTTCATGTGGAACTATCCCGGCTCTCCGGCAACGCGTTGCTGGCGGATGCAGTGCGCAACGCCATGACGCGCCTCGCGCGCACCAGGTGGCTCGAAGTGCGGACCGCGGAGGCCCGTGAGCAGGCCTGGCGGGAACATCGGGAGATCATCGAAGCGGTTGCGGCGCGGGACGCCGAACGCGCGTCCGCACTTATCGCCTCCCACATCCGCGGTACCAATGAACGGCTTCTCGCCTTCCTCGCTGCCGAACGGCAGCGCCTTCGCGGGCATGGAGTGGCGATCGTGCAGGCTCACACGGGCGGCTCGCAGCCTTCCGGTCGGCCGCGGCGCATGCCACAGTGAGACGATGGATTCCAGCGGCGCTGTCGTGCTCTACGTCTCGATGTCGCTCGACGGGTTCGCGACCGGCCCGCGAGGCGATCTGAGCATCCTGCACTCCTGGGCCTTCGGCGATACGGCCCGGGTCATGTCGCCCATCGTCTCCGCGGAGTTCTTCGCGTCGGGTGCCGTCATTATCGGTAAGCGCACATTCGATGCGGGCGAGGAGCCATGGGGCGATGACGAAGTCTTCCCAATGCCCGTCATCGTGCTCGCCCATGAGCGGCGCGGGATCCTCGTCAAGGGCGGAACGACTTTCACATTCGTGGACGATGGCATCGAGAGCGCACTGCGGCACGCCCGCGCTGCAGCGGGCGGGCGGGATGTGACAATCATGGGCAGTCCGGCCGTGGCGCAGCAATTCCTGAACGCCGGCCTCGTCGACGAACTCGAGCTTCACGTCGTCTCTGTGCTGCTCGGTGACGGGACGCCGCTGTTCGCTCCGCTCACCCGAGGCCCGATCAAACTCGAGCGGATCCGACTCATCGAGTCGGCGGGCATCACGCACCTTCGCTATCGGGTGGTGCGCCAGGTGCATTCCTCACCACTCTGACGGGCGCCGGGTGGCCGGTGACCGCCGCATTTCGCCTTTCTGCGCCGTTTCGTCGGTCCCCGGACGGCCGGCGTTTACCGCGTGTCCAACTGCCTGCCGTTTCGCCTTCCTAACCTCGCTAGAACGCGTGGCAGAGAAGAGGACAACGATGAGCGTCGTCGCGATCATTCCTGCCAGGGGCGGGTCGAAGGGCGTGCTGGGAAAGAACCTGCGCAGGGTCGGCGGAATTCCCCTCATCGTGCGCGCGGTGGATGCCGCGCGCTCGAGCCGTCTCGTCGACCGCGTGGTCGTCACGACCGACGATCCCAGGATCGCCGCCGCCGCCCGGTCGGCCGGGGCCGAGGTCGTCGACCGCCCGACCTGGCTCTCCGGCGACCAGGCCAGCTCGGAATCCGCCCTGCTGCACGCCCTCGATCACCTGAACGGTGATCCGGACGTGCTCGTATTCATCCAGGCCACCTCTCCCTTCGTCAACGCCTCCGAGTTCGATGAGGCGATCGAACGCGTACGCAGCGGCTGGGAGGATGTCGTCTTCTCCGCGAAGGAGACCTACGCCTTCCTCTGGCAACTCTCCGACGTCGGCGCCACCGGCGTGAATCACGTGGCCACGGTGCGACAACGCCGTCAGGACCGCGAGCCGCACTACCAGGAGACGGGTGCCTTCTACGTGATGCGCACGGCGGGCTTTCGCGAAGCCGGCTTCCGTTTCTTCGGGCGCGTCGGAGTCACCGTCGTCGACGAGCGCACCGCGATCGAGGTCGACAGCCAGGACGAGCTCGAGGTGGCGAACGCGCTCGCGCCCCTGCTCGATCCGAACCTCGACGGCCGGGCGATCACCGTCGACGCCGTCGTGACCGACTTCGACGGCGTGCATACGGATGACCGCGTGCACGTCGGCGCCGACGGATCCGAATTCGTGACCACGAGCCGTGCCGACGGCATGGGAGTGCAGCTTCTGCGGGAGGCCGGCATCCCGGTGCTCATCCTGTCCACCGAGACCAATCCTGTGGTCTCCGCGCGCGCCGCGAAGTTGCGGGTCGAGGTGCTGCAGGGGATCACCGACAAGGCGGTCGCCCTCGAGGCCTGGGCAGACATCAAGGGCATCGAACTCGAGCGCATCGCCTATCTCGGCAACGACGTCAACGACCTCGGCTGCATGGAACTCGTCGGCTGGCCGATCGCCGTGCCGGGCGCCGATCCCGAGGTCATCGCTGCCGCGCGCGTCGTGCTGGAGACCCCAGGCGGCTACGGCGCGGTACGCGAACTGGCCGGACGTGTCTTGCAGCCCAAACGATCGAACGTTGAGAAAGAGTGGGAGGAACCATGGCTGTATCCATCGGTCAGAACGAGGTAAGCGACGGCGCCCCGGTCTACGTCATCGCCGAGATCGGCCTCAATCACAATGGGGATGTCGACCTCGCGATGCAGTTGATCGACGTCGCCGCAGATGCTGGGGCACAGGCTGTGAAATTCCAGAAGCGCACCCCGGAGATCTCCACTCCCGAGCACATGAAGAGCACCCTGCGGGACACCCCGTGGGGCCAGATGACTTATCTGGAATACCGCTATCGAGTGGAGTTCGACCGCGAGCAGTACGTCGAGATCGGCGACTACGCGACTCTGCGCGGGCTCGACTGGTTCGCATCGCCGTGGGACGTGCCCTCCGTCGACTTCCTCGAAGACCTCAACGTCGCCGCTCACAAGGTCGCCTCGGCATCGGTCACCGACATCGAACTGCTCGAGGCCATTGCCGCGACGGGCAAGCCGGTGATCCTGTCGACAGGGATGTCCACTCTCGAGCAGATCGACGCGGCGGTGGACGTGCTCGGCACCGACCGCCTGGTGATCCTGCACGCGACATCCACCTATCCGTTGCCTCCGGAGGAGGCGAACCTCAGGATGATCACCACGCTGCAGCAGCGCTACGCCGGCGTATCGATCGGCTACTCGGGGCACGAGCGGGGACTGCAGATTTCGCTCGCGGCGATTGCGCTCGGTGCGGTCGCCGTCGAGCGCCACATCACGCTCGACCGCGCGATGTGGGGTTCTGATCATGCCGCATCGCTCGAGCCAGAGGGCTTCAGCCATCTCGTGCGCGACATCCGCATCATCGGCGAAGCCATGGGTGACGGGGTGAAGCGGGTCTTCCCGGGCGAGCTTGCACCACTGGCCAAGCTGCGCCGCGTCCCGGCGTGAGTGCGCCGGTCCGAATCCTCACCGTCGCGGATTCCGATTCCTACGTCAAGTGGGGCGCAGCTCTGCTCGCGCGGGCACCCGCTGAGTGGGAGAAGTCGCTTCTCGTGCTTGCGACGCCCGTACTGCCGAGCGCGGAGCAGCTCTCCGCGGCCCTCGTGGGCATCGGCTCCGACCTCGTGCAGCCGGCCATCGTCGACCTCTCGGCGCTCGCGGTGCG
>JAODMW010000290.1 GCA_025464815.1 Microbacteriaceae bacterium
GGCGATGGTTCTGCCAGCGCCGCCCATAGAGGCCCGCCACACCAGCGCTGGCAGAACCATCGCCGGCTTCGTTCACGAAAACATACGCATCCATAACCAGTCGAAGTGAAGATGAATCTCGAGAAACGCACTATCGGGGCCGTGCTTGCACGGGCTGGTGAGGTTCTTGCGCGTGCGGGGGTGCCTTCGGCTGAGGTGGATGCCGAGCTGCTGGTGGGGCATGTGCTCGGGTTGAGCCGGGGTGCGGTGCAGGCGAAAGTGGTCACCGAGGCGGCGCTGTCGGAGGCCGATGCGCTCGCCATCGAGACCATGGTCGTGCGTCGGGCTGCACGCGAGCCGCTGCAGCACATCACGGGACGTGCGCCGTTCCGATCGATGGAGCTCGCGGTCGGCCCTGGCGTGTTCGTTCCGCGGCCCGAGACCGAGCAGGTCGCGCAGTTCGCGATCGATGCGCTGCGTGCTGCGGCGACGCCGGAGCCGATCGGTATCGACCTCGGTACCGGCAGCGGCGCGATCGCGCTTGCAATGGCCACCGAGGTTCCGCACGCCAGGGTGTACGGCGTCGAGAACTCGCCTGAAGCCTTCATCTGGACCACGCAGAACTTCCGCGAAAGCGGCGGCGATAACGCGCGCGCCGTGTTCGTCGACCTCGCCGATGCGCTGCCGGAACTGGACGGCACGGTCGCGGTCGTGATCTCGAATCCGCCGTATATTCCGAACGCGGCAATCCCGCGGGATCCCGAAGTGCGGCTGTTCGATCCGGAGCATGCGCTCTACGGCGGCGAGGACGGGCTGGATGTCGTGCGCCAGGTCTCCCAGACGGCCATGCGCCTGCTGCACCAGGGTGGCACTCTCGTGCTCGAGCACGGGGAGTTGCAGGGTGCCGCGATCGCCGCACTGCTCATCGAGGACGGCTGGAGAGCGGTTGCGACCCACCCCGACCTCCTCGGTCGAGACCGGGCGACCACAGCGCTTCGTTAATCTGCTGGGACGTCGTCGCCGTCAGACTCCTTCGGCCTGCGGACGTAGAGGATTCGGCCATACACAGTTAACGATCGACGTGTCAACGGATGTCCTGCGAGCCCGCAGTTTGCGTGAGAGGCGGTGGCGGAGAAATCGGGTCGCGGACGGAGTTATTTCTGCCTCCGCGAGACGATATCCCCGCCGCCGGGAGATTTCCGCCTGCAAAGCCTTCCGCCGCCGAGCACGGCTACCGGGCGGCGATCGCTGCCCGGCACTCCTCGATGGCTTCCTGGGCCCAGCGACGCTGGTCGTCCGTGCCGACCAGGTCGGCCCAGCGCGCGGCTTCGTCGAATTCGGCGAGCGCCGCGTCGAGGTCGTCGGCCTCGAGCAGGCGCCAGCCGTAGTTGCTGTGCAGGGAGACCAGCCAGCGTTTCGTGCGGTCGTCGCCGGAGGCTTCCGCCAGCTCGACGGCCTGTGTCGTCCAATCGGCGGCTCCGTCCGCATCGACGATCGCGAGCATGTGCATGGCATCGAGCCGCAGGAACGTGGCGTCGACTCGCGCGGCGATGACTCCGGCCTGGCGGAACAGGCCGATCGCGGCATCCGGATGCCCCGAGCTGTTCATGACACGGCCGGATTCGAGCAGAACGCGGATCGCCACGACAGGGCTCGGCTCGGCGTCGAGCTCGATGAGCAGAGCGGCCGCCTCGTCGAAGCGGCCCTGCAACCCGATGGACCGCGCCAGCTGGGTGATGAGTTCCGCGCGCTCGACGGCGTCCCATGGGCCGCCGTCTTCGAGCTCGACGCGGAATCGTCGCTCAGAGAGCGCTGGTTCGTCGACGACCCACAGTTCGTCGAGTGTCGCCTGTTCGAGCATTCTCAGCCCACTCTCTCCCTGGACGCCGCGAAGTGCTCGATCGCAGCGAGCAGACCCGTCGCGTTCACGAACCGGTGGGCGGTGATGCCGACGGAGCGCGCACCGCTCACGTTGATCGCAAGGTCATCGGCGAAGAACGCGTCCTCGGGCTTCACCGCATAACGCGTGAGCACCGCTTCGAAAACTTCGGGTTCCGGCTTGCGGGCGCCGTAGTCGCTCGAAGTGAAGAGATGGTCCCCGAAGACCGGAACGAGTTCAGGTGCGAGGGTGCGCAGGTGCCGGGCCGTCAGGGGGCCGTTGTTGGTGAGCAGCGTCACCTGGCCGAGTTCGGCCGCACGCTCGACCGCGGCGATGGACTCTCGCCACGGCGTCATGGCCGAACCGCGCACGCTCACCCAGTCATCCTCGTCCACCTGAACGCCGATAGCGGCGTTGAATGCCTCGAGATAATCCTCCGCGGTCGCGAAAGCACCGGCCTCGGCCGCCCACTCGCCTTCGTCGTGCCACCAGCGCTCGCGCAGCTGCTGCAGGGAGAGCCCGGTCAGCCTGGTCATTCCGGCCATGCGCACGCGCCAGTCATAGCTGTAGAGCACATCGTCCATGTCGAAGATGAAGAGCAGCATCAGTTCTTCCGATCAGCGAAGCGCTCGATGGCCTCGCGGAGCTCGCCGACCTGCGGCACGCCGTCGACGTAACGCAGGTGATGGCCGGTGATGCCGACGGATGCCGCCCCCGCGATGTTCTCCGCGGAGTCGTCCGCGAAGAAGGAGTCTTCCGCGCGAGCGCCGTAATGGGCAAGTGCCAGCCGATAGATTTCCGGGTCCGGCTTGCGAATCCCGAGCTGGCAGCTTACGAGGCGATTCTCTCCGACGATCGCGGTGACATCCGGTGCGAGCACGGGAAGGGACTCTGCGAAGGGGGAGGGGTTGTTGGAGAGCAGGGAAACAGTACCGAGAGTCGATGCGTGGGCGAGCGCATCCAGGCTTTCCGGGATGGGCGTGCTCGCGAGCGCACGCGCGCCCCGCCAGTCCTGAAGGGTGAGATGCGCTCCGGTCACACGCTCGAACTCGGCGAGATACTCCTCCGACGTCCTCCATTCGCCAGCCTCCGCGCGCCGCTCGAAGCCGCCGGCCCACCAGGTTTTCGCGAGATGATATTGGCTCGCGCCGGTGAACCTGCTGAGTGCTGGAAGCCGCTTCCTGAAGTCGTACGCATAGAGCGTCTTGTCGAAATCAAAGAAGTACAGGTCCACCGATCCACTTTCGTCTCTCGATTATCCCAAGGACCGCGGCGGAGCGATAATTCCGGCGCCCAGCCGTCTCGCACGGAACTCCCGATTTACCGCGAAGTAGGATGGCTTCCGATATGGCGACGATCTATGACTGCTCGGACCCGGCCGAGCTCCTCACCGGCACGCGACTCGCCAGGGTCGCCATCGGCCGCGGGGAGCTCGTCGTGCTGCCGACCGACACCGTCTACGGCCTCGCCGCGGATGCATTCAGCCCCGAGGCGGTGCAGCGGCTGCTCGACGCCAAGGGTCGCACCCGCCAGTCGCCGCCTCCCGTTCTCATCCCCGGCATCCCGACACTCGACGCGCTCGCCGAGGCCGTGCCGCCGGAGGTCCGTGCCCTCGTGGCCGCGTTCTGGCCGGGTGGACTCACCGTGATCCTGCCCGCGCAGGAATCGCTGCGATGGGACCTCGGCGAGACAAACGGCACGGTCGCGCTCCGGATGCCGAACAACCATGTGGCACTCGAACTGCTCTCGGAGACCGGACCGCTCGCCGTGTCATCCGCCAATCTCACCGGTGAACCAGCGGCAGCGACGGTCGTCGATGCCGAGCGGATGCTCGGCGACAGCGTGAGCGTCTATCTCGACGGCGGCCCGGTCGGCGGCGATTACGGCGTCGAGGTGCCGAATACCGGCTCCACGATCGTGGACGCCACCGGACTGCTGCAGCCGGGTGGGACGCTGCGCATAGTGCGTCACGGGGTCATCTCGCAGGAGGCGATCGACGCGGTCATTGCGGGCATGGGGGAGACCTCCTCGTGAGATTCATCTTCTACGTCGCCGCGGGTGGCCTCTCGGCCGTCGTGACCTTTCTACTGGCGAAGCTGACCGCCAGGCTCGGCATGAAGTACCGCCTGTATCCGCAGATCCGCGCTCGGGACGTGCACACGAGGCCGACCCCGCGGCTCGGCGGCGTGGCGATGTTCCTCGGCATCCTCGTTGCCTTCGGCGTCGCGTCCCAGCTCCCGCAGTTCCACCTCATCTTCGCCAAGCCGGGCCCGATCTTCGCGATCCTCGGCTCGGCGCTCATCATCGTGCTCATCGGCGTCGCCGACGACATCTGGGACCTCGACTGGGTCACCAAGCTGGCCGGCCAGATCATCGCGGCGGGCCTCCTGGCCTGGCAGGGTGTGCAACTCACCTCTCTGCCCATCGTCGGCGGCATCGTGGTGCTGTCGTCCTACTCAGGGCTGATCGTCACGATCGTCGCCATCGTGCTCGTGATGAATGCCATCAACTTCATCGACGGCCTCGACGGCCTCGTCGCGGGTGTGGCCATCATCGCCAACGGCGTGTTCTTCATCTACAGCTACATCCTCGCGAACAGCATCGCCGAAACGGAATACTTCAACCTCGCCTCCCTCATCACCGCGGTGCTGATCGGCGCCTGCGTCGGCTTTCTGCCGCTCAACTGGCACCCCGCCAAACTCTTCATGGGCGATGCAGGTGCACTTCTCGTCGGCCTCCTGATGGCGACATCCGCCATTTCCGTCACGGGCCAGGTCGACATCGCCTCGCTCAAGTTCGCGAAGCAGCTCGTGCCGGCCTTCATCCCTATCCTCCTGCCATTCGCCATCCTGATCGTGCCGCTCCTGGACTTCGGACTGGCCGTCTTCCGGCGCCTCCGTGCCGGCAAGTCGCCGTTCACGGCCGATCGCAAGCATCTCCACCACCGCCTGCTCGACATGGGGCATTCCGACATCCGCGCCGTGCTGATCTTCTACTCCTGGACCGCGGTCGTCTCCGTCGGATGCCTCATCTTCATCTTCGTCCCCGCCGTCTGGGCGGTCGCCTTCGTGGCGGTCGGCTTCGTGGTGTGCACGTGGTTCACCCTCGCTCCGCTCACCCGGCGCAAATCCGTCGAGGCCGCCGTACAGCTGGCCAGTCCAGACGAGGCGCACCAGGCCGAAGCCGCTCGTTTCGATCCACTCGACGTGGCGGCGAGTTTCGTCGATCAGGCACCAGAGGCCGAGCAGGAGACCGATCTGGATGCCGCGAAGGCCGCCGCCCTCGAAGCACTGACCAAGAAAGAAAACCCATGAGTGCCGTACCGATTTTCAAGCGGATTCTCGCCTATGGCGGCATCCTCGCGCTCGTCCTCGGCGTCGTCGGCTCCGTGGTCGGATATCTGGTGGCCGGTGGCATCGGAGTCCTGAGCGCCCTCATCGGAACGGTCATGGCGGTGGTTTTTCTCGGCATCACCACCCTGAGCGTCGTGATCGCGACCCGGGTGGCGAAGGGCGACCTGCTGAGCGTGGCGTTCTTCGGGATCGTCATGGGGGCGTGGCTGCTCAAATTCGTGGCCTTCCTGGTGCTCGTCGTCGTGCTCAAGGATCAGCCGTGGGTTCAGAGCACCGTGCTCTTCCTCACCCTCATCGTGGCCGTCGTCGGAACTCTCGTCGTGGACGTGGTTGTGATCGCCCGTTCCCGGCTTCCCTATGTGAGCGATCTGCCGTCGACCGGCACCGCGGAAAGCTCTTCCACCGGCACCGATCGGCCCGAATAACGATTCGGCCGCCCCCCATTCTGTTGATAGAGTGAATATGAACATCCCCCTTTTTCATCGCCGCGTGAAGCCACGCCCCGATTCTGGAGACAGCGCTGTTACTTAACGCTCTCAATCTGCTCCTCCCCCTTGCCACTGGTGGCAGCGGGGATGGAGGCTTTGTCGGGCCCAATATCGGGGAATTCTTCCCGCCGGTCGTGCTCTTCGCGGGAACGCCGTTCGAACTGAACCGCATCATGCTCATCCGCATCATCGTCACTCTCGTGATCGTGCTGGTCTTCTGGCTCGGCACCCGCAATATGAAGATGGTGCCCGGCCGCGGCCAGTCGCTCATCGAGTTGGGTCTCGATTTCGTGCGTGTGGGTATCGCGGAAGACCTCCTCGGCAAGAAGGACGGCAGGCGCTTTCTCCCCATCCTCACGACGTTCTTCTTCATGATTCTCGCGATGAACCTCACCGGAGCGATCCCCGGCTTCAACATCGCAGGCACCTCGGTGATCGGCGTTCCGCTCCTGCTCGCCGCAGTCGCCTACGTCACCTGGATCTACGCGGGTCTTCGCAAGCACCCGGGCACGTTCCTGCGCAATTCGCTCTTTCCGCCCGGCGTGCCGTGGGTGCTCTACATCATCGTGACGCCGATCGAGATCCTCTCGACTTTCATCGTGCGGCCGGTCACCCACACGCTCCGACTTCTCATGAACATGATCGTCGGCCACCTGCTGCTCGTGCTGTTCTTCCTCGCCACCTCGTTCTTCTTCTTCGAGGCCCCGGGACTCTTCAAGCTCTTCGGTATCGGCAGCCTGGCGTTCGGGTTCGTCTTCACGCTGTTCGAGCTACTGGTCGCGGTGCTGCAGGCCTACGTCTTCACCATCTTGACCGCTGTCTATCTCCAGCTCGCGCTGGCAGACGAGCACTAAGCGAGTCGGGCAACCGCCCGGTTCACCATCACGGAAGGAAACACACAACGTGGACACCACAACCGTCGCCGCGCTCAGCGGAAACATTGCGACGATCGGCTACGGCCTTGCGGCCATCGGCCCGGCAATCGGTGTAGGCATCGTCGTCGGCAAGACGATCGAGTCCGTCGCCCGCCAGCCTGAACTCCAGGGTCGCCTCACGGTCCTCATGTATATCGGTATCGCGTTCACCGAGGCACTCGCCTTCATCGGTATCGCGACGTACTTCATCTTCACCACGGGCCAGTAATGCTCCCGTCAGTTCTCGCTGCGGCAGCTACGGAGACACAAAACCCGTTGATTCCGGGAATCCCGGACCTCATCTGGTCCGCCGTGTGTTTCGTCATCCTGCTGGTTTTCTTCTGGAAGAAGATTCTGCCGAACGTGCAGAAGAGCCTGGATGCGCGCTCCGAGCTCATCGAGGGCGGCATCAAGAAGGCCGAGAACGCACAGGCGGAAGCCGCTGCTGCGCTCGAGAAGTACAACGAGCAGCTTGCCGAGGCTCGCGTCGAGGCGGCCAGCATTCGCGAGCAGGCTCGCCAGGACGGAACCAAGATTCTGAACGAGCTCAAGGAGCAGGCTGCGATAGAGGCTGCGCGTATCACGGCGAATGCCGCGACACAGATCGAAGCAGAACGCCAGGCGGCTGTCGTCTCGCTGCGCGCCGAGGTCGGGTCGCTCGCGATCGACCTCGCCTCCAGTGTCATCGGGCAGAGCCTCGCCGACGACAAGAAGGCAACGAACCTCGTCGACCAGTTCCTCGCCGACCTCGAAGCCTCTGAAGCATCTTCGAAGAAGAGCAAGTAGTCATGGGCTCAGCGACCAGGGGTGCACTCGCCGCGTCGAGGGCGGAGCTCTCCTCCCTCACCTCGGTGGATCTGGCGACCGCGTCCGAGTTGTTTTCGGCCGGCAGGATCATCGGCGAATCGTCGCAGCTGATCTCGATCCTGTCGGACACTGCAATCGAACCCGCCGAGAAGCAGGCAGCACTCAAGGCGGTATTCGGCACCGGTCTCGGCGAGAAGACACTCGCCCTGCTCGGTGTGGTCGTCAGCCACCGCTGGTCACGCCAGGATGATCTGCTCGCCGGCATCGAGGAACTCGGCCTGCGCGCCGCGGCGGAATCGGCTCCGGCCAGCGTGAATATCGATGCAGAACTGTTCGCCTTCGGCGAGGCGGTCACGTCGGACTCCGAACTCGAACTAGCCGTCAGCAGCAAACTGGGAAGCACCGAGTCCAAAGTCGCACTCGTCGAAGCGCTGCTCGCGAAGAAGGCCTCCCCGCAGACCCTCGCGATCGTACGGCACCTGATGCAGCAACCACGCGGTCGCCGCATCGGCGAATTGCTGCGGACAGCGGCATCCATCGTCGCGGACCAGGCTGGCCTTTCCGTTGCAACCGTGACGAGCGCGAAGCCCGTACCGGCGGCGCAGCTCGCTCGTCTGCAAGCCGGACTCGCGAAGAACTACGGTCGTGAACTCACCTTCAATCTCGTGATAGACCCGGATCTCATCGGCGGCTTGCGCGTGCAGGTCGGCGACGATGTCATCGACGGCAGCGTCGCCAGCAAGCTCAAGGAACTCAGACTTCAACTCGCAGGCTAAGCGAGCCACAGCCCCGAAGCCAACCGCTTCGCGAAGACAAGGAAACATGAATGGCAGACCTAACGATCAGCCCGGACGAGATCCGCGACGCGCTCAAAGACTTCGTCAAGTCCTACGACCCATCGACTTCCTCGAAAACCGAGGTCGGATACGTCGTGGATGCCGCGGACGGTATCGCCCACGTACAGGGGCTTCCCGGCGTCATGGCCAACGAGCTCATCCGCTTTGCCGACGGCACCCTGGGCCTCGCCCAGAACCTCGACGAGAACGAGATCGGGGTCATTATCCTCGGTGAGTTCGCCGGCGTCGTCGAGGGGCTCGAGGTGACCCGCACGGGCGAGGTGCTCTCGGTACCCGTCGGTGACGCCTACCTCGGCCGCGTCGTCGACCCGCTCGGCAACCCCATCGACGGTCTCGGGGAGATCAAGTCGGAGGGCCGTCGTGCCCTCGAACTCCAGGCACCGGGCGTGATGCAGCGCAAGTCGGTGCACGAGCCCATGCAGACCGGAATCAAGGCCATCGACGCCATGATCCCGATCGGTCGCGGCCAGCGCCAGCTCATCATCGGTGACCGCCAGACCGGCAAGACGGCCATCGCGATCGATACGATCATCAACCAGAAGGCCAACTGGGAGTCCGGCGACACGAACAAGCAGGTGCGCTGCATCTATGTCGCCATCGGCCAGAAGGGCTCGACCATCGCTTCGGTGAAGGGCGCGCTCGAGGATGCCGGAGCGCTGGAGTACACGACGATCGTGGCCTCACCAGCATCCGACCCCGCCGGCTTCAAGTACCTCGCTCCCTACACCGGTTCGGCCATCGGGCAGCACTGGATGTACGGCGGCAAGCATGTGCTGATCATCTTCGACGACCTCTCGAAGCAGGCAGAGGCGTACCGCGCCGTGTCGCTCCTTCTGCGCCGCCCGCCGGGGCGCGAGGCATACCCCGGCGATGTGTTCTACCTGCACTCCCGACTGCTCGAGCGTTGCGCGAAGCTCTCCGACGAGCTGGGCGCAGGATCGATGACCGGCCTTCCGATCATCGAGACCAAGGCGAACGACGTCTCGGCCTACATTCCGACCAACGTGATCTCGATCACCGACGGCCAGATCTTCCTGCAGTCCGACCTCTTCAACTCCAACCAGCGTCCAGCGGTAGACGTGGGCATCTCGGTCTCGCGCGTCGGCGGTGACGCCCAGGTGAAGTCGATCAAGAAGGTTTCCGGAACGCTCAAGCTCGAGCTCGCCCAGTATCGGTCGCTGCAGGCTTTTGCGATGTTCGCCTCCGACCTCGACCCCGCAAGCCGTCGCCAGTTGGCTCGCGGCGAGCGGCTCACCGAGCTACTGCGCCAGCCGCAGTACTCGCCATACCCGGTCGAGGAGCAGGTCGTCTCGATCTGGGCCGGAACCAATGGCAAGCTCGATGAGGTCGCCGTCGAGGATGTCCTGCGGTTCGAACGCGAGCTGCTCGACTACCTCGGTCGCAATACCGAGGTGCTCACGACGCTGCGCGAGACCAACGTGCTGGATGACGACACCGCCAAGACGCTCGACGAGAGCGTCGACAAATTCAAGCTCGAGTTCCAGACTGGCGAGGGTAAGCCGCTCGCCTCGGTCGGCACCGAGCACTTCGACGAGATCGCTCCCGAGGACATCGCACAGGAGCAGATCGTCAAGCAGAAGCGATAACCGGTGCGGATCGAGTAGGTCGCTCAACGACCATATCGAGATCCCGGTTTCGATACGGTCGCTGAGCAACCTACTCAACCACACGAAATACGACAAGAAAGACACAGGACATGGGAGCGCAACTTCGGGTCTACCGGCAGAAGATCAAGTCTGCCCAGACGACCAAGAAGATCACTCGGGCCATGGAGCTGATCTCCGCGTCACGCATTCAGAAAGCGCAGGCGAGGGTGGCGGCATCCGTGCCGTATTCGCGTGCTGTCACGCGTGCCGTGTCGGCGGTTGCGACGTTCTCGAACGTCGATCACATCCTCACGACCGAGCCGGAGAAGATCGAACGCGCCGCCATCGTCATCTTCTCCTCTGACCGCGGTCTCGCCGGTGCGTTCAATACGAATGTTCTCAAGGAGGCCGGAGAGCTTGCCGCTCGGCTGCACGCCCAGGGCAAGGACGTCATCCACTATCTTGTCGGTCGCAAATCGGTCGCGTACTTCAACTTCCGCAAGCGCCCGATCGAGCAGTACTGGGTCGGTGGGACCGATAGCCCGGTGTTCGAGACGGCGCAGGAGGTGGGCGAGGCCCTCGTGGCGAAGTTCATCCAGCCTGCGAGCGAGGGTGGTGTGGACGAGATCCACATCGTCTACAACCGCTTCGTCAGCATGTTGACCCAGACACCGGAGGTCGTGCGACTGCTGCCGCTCGAGATCGTCGAAGGACTCGAAGCGCCCGAAGACCACGAGGTGCTTCCGCTCTACGAGTTCGAGCCGGAGGTGGACGATGTGCTCGACGCACTGCTCCCCGTCTACATCGAGAGCCGGATTTTCAACGCCATGCTCCAGTCCGCGGCCAGCAAGCACGCGGCGACCCAGAAGGCGATGAAATCGGCGAGCGACAACGCCGACAAACTCATCACCGACTACACCCGGCTCGCGAACAACGCTCGCCAGTCCGAGATCACCCAGCAGATTTCCGAGATCGTCGGCGGCGCAGACGCCCTCTCGGTGAAGAGCTAGAGACCCAAGAGAAGAGTAGAGAAGCCAATGACTACGACAGCCCCTTCGAAGAAGCCAGCCGAGAAGAAGGATGCAGCGGACGAGACCACGGTCGCCGGCATCGGGCGGATCGCCCGCGTTACAGGACCGGTCGTCGACATCGAGTTCCCGCACGACGCGATCCCCGGCATCTACAACGCGCTCAAGACCACGATCACGATCGGCGAGCAGTCGAACGAGATCACTCTCGAAGTAGCGCAGCATCTCGGTGACGACCTCGTCCGCGCGATCGCCCTCAAGCCGACGGACGGACTCGTTCGCGGCCAGGAGGTGCGCGACACCGGCGGTCCTATCACGGTTCCCGTTGGCGATGCCACGAAGGGCAAGGTCTTCAACGTCATCGGCGAGGTGCTCAACGGCGAGCCGGGCGAGAAGTTCGAGTTCGCCGACCGCTGGTCGATCCACCGCGAGCCACCGCCCTTCGACCAGCTCGAGTCGAAGACGGAGCTCTTCGAGACCGGCATCAAGGTCATCGACCTCCTGACCCCGTACGTGCTCGGTGGAAAGATCGGCCTCTTCGGCGGTGCAGGCGTCGGCAAGACGGTGCTCATCCAGGAGATGATCCAGCGTGTCGCCCAGGACCACGGTGGTGTATCGGTCTTCGCCGGTGTCGGTGAGCGCACCCGCGAGGGCAACGACCTCATCGCCGAGATGGAGGAGGCCGGCGTCTTCGACAAGACCGCTCTCGTCTTCGGCCAGATGGACGAGCCGCCGGGGACGCGACTTCGCGTTGCCCTCTCGGCCCTCACGATGGCCGAGTACTTCCGCGACGTGCAGAACCAGGACGTGCTGCTCTTCATCGACAACATCTTCCGCTTCACGCAGGCCGGATCGGAGGTGTCCACCCTTCTGGGACGCATGCCTTCCGCGGTGGGCTACCAGCCGAACCTCGCGGATGAGATGGGCACCCTCCAGGAGCGCATCACCTCCACGCGCGGCCACTCGATCACCTCACTGCAGGCTATCTATGTGCCGGCCGACGACTACACCGACCCGGCTCCGGCGACGACCTTCGCCCACCTGGATGCGACGACCGAACTGAGCCGCGAGATCGCGTCCCAGGGTCTCTACCCGGCCGTCGACCCGCTGACCTCGACCAGCCGCATCCTCGACCCCCGCTACCTGGGCTCCGACCACTACCGGGTGGCGACGAACGTCAAAGCGATCCTCCAGAAGAACAAGGAACTCCAGGAGATCATCGCGATTCTCGGTGTCGACGAGCTTTCAGAGGAAGACAAGATCACGGTCGCGCGTGCGCGCCGTATCCAGCAGTTCCTGTCGCAGAACACCTATATGGCGAAGAAGTTCACCGGTGTCGAGGGCTCGACTGTCCCGCTCCAGGACACCATCGAATCCTTCGATGCGATCGTGCGCGGCGACTTCGACCATGTGGCGACCCAGGCCTTCTTCAACGTCGGTTCGATCTCGGATGTCGAAGAGCAGTGGGCGAAGATCCAGAAGGAGAACGGCTAGCGTGGCCGAGCTTCAGGTGAGCGTCGTGTCGGCGGACCAGCAGGTCTGGACCGGCACGGCCTCCATGGTTGTCGCGCGCACGACCGAGGGCGAGATCGGTATCCTGCCCGGGCACGAACCGATGCTCGCGATCCTGGCCGCCGGCGAAGTGCGGATCACGGACGCAAGCGGCAGCGGCGTGCGAGCGAAGGCCGACGACGGTTTCCTCTCTGTGGAGCATGACACGGTCACCATCGTCGCGCGGTATGCCGAACTGGTCCAGGCCTAGAACGGCGTAACTCCATGTTGATTGCGATGGCGGGTCTTCCCGCCGCAGGAAAGAGCACGATCGCGGAGGTGCTCGGCGGCAGGCTCAATGCGACCGTCGTGTCGGTCGACCCTATCGAGTCCGCGATTCTCAGTGCGGGTATCGACAGCGACCAGCCGACCGGCCTCGCGGCCTACCTGGTCGCGGAGAAGCTCGCGGAGTTCGTGCTCTCCTCAGGACAGCATGTGATCGTCGACGCCGTCAATGCCGTGGAACCGGCCCGCGAACAGTGGGTCAACCTGGCCCAGCGGGAGGGCGAGACCCTCCGATTCATCGAAGTGGTCTGCTCGGATGTCGAGCTGCACCGCCAACGCCTCGAGGCACGCAACCGCAAGCTCCCTCATGTCACGGAGCCGACCTGGCACGCCGTCGAGCAGAGCCTCGATGAGTACGACAGCTGGACCGGTCAGAGCGCCGTCGTGGCGCGCATCACTCTCGATTCCGTGAACCCGCTCGGGGCGAACGTCGAGGCAGCACTCGCCTTTCTCGCAAGCTAGTGCTCATCGTTCTGCCGCCATCCGAGACCAAGCGGGATGGGGGAGCGGATGGCACGACGCTCGACCTGTCCCGATTGAGTCATCCAGAGCTTCGCGCTTCGCGGAGAGCCGTGTTGTCGTCGACGAGAAAGCTCGCAAAGAACCTCACGACGATGTCCGCAGCGTTGAAGCTCGGGCCCAATCAGCATTTCGAGCTCCTCCGCAACCGTGCGCTCACGACCTCCCCGACGATGCCGGCGATCGATCGCTACGCCGGCGTGCTGTACGACGCGCTGGCTACCGAATCCCTCTCGGATGCCGCGCGCGATTTCGCGGCGGACCATCTCGTCATCCACTCCGCCCTGTTCGGCCTGCTCGGAGCTTCGGATCCTGTTCCGGCCTATCGCCTCTCCCACGATTCGCGGTTGCCCGGTGTCTCGCTTCGATCGACCTGGCGCGCGTCGATCTCGAGGGTGCTCGCCGACCATGAGGGGCTCATCCTCGATCTCCGGTCCGAGGCCTACGTCGAACTGGGCCCCGCGCCCGGTGGCCGAAACGACGTCTTCTACCTGCGCCTCCTGTCGGAGGGTGCGGACGGTCGGCAGCGCGCGCTCAACCACTTCAACAAGAAGGGCAAGGGAGAGTTCACGCGGGCTTTGCTCGATTCAGGAATCTCCTTCGATTCGGTCGAATCCCTTCTCGAATGGGCAACCGGGCGAGGAATGCGGCTTTCGAGAGGCGTGGCGGGCGAACTCGACCTCGTAGTCTGAGCTTATGGACCCCTACAACCCCTACGGACCGGACAACCACACGGTGGCAGCGGCATTCTTTGCGATCTTCGGAGCGACCGTCCTGATCGGCCTGCTGATCGC
>JAODMW010000035.1 GCA_025464815.1 Microbacteriaceae bacterium
AGCGAACAGCATCCGTCGTCCCCGCAGTCGGTGCACGTCGTCCAGTGCACTTCAACTGCTGCAACTGCCCTGGAGAGACATGAACTACCCGCGCAACTCTGGTGACGACACCGACGCACCACTCAGCGCTTCGCCGAGTTTCCCGCAGATCGAGCAGCACATCCTCGACTTCTGGATGAAGGACGGCACCTTCCAGGCATCCGTCGACCAGCGCGATGGCGCCCCGGAATGGGTCTTCTACGACGGGCCCCCGTTCGCCAACGGTCTTCCGCACTACGGTCACCTCCTGACCGGATACGCGAAGGACCTCTTCCCGCGCTACCAGACCATGCGCGGCAAGCAGGTGCACCGCCGCTTCGGCTGGGACACACACGGGCTGCCCGCAGAGCTCGAGGCCATGCGTCAGCTCGGCATCACCGAGAAGTCGCAGATCGAGGAGATGGGCATCGCCGTCTTCAATGCGAAGGCGCGCGAGTCGGTGCTCGAATACACGAGGGAGTGGCAGGAGTATGTCACGCGCCAGGCGCGCTGGGTCGACTTCGAGAACGACTACAAGACGCTCGACGTGACGTTCATGGAGTCGGTCATCTGGGCCTTCAAGCGTTTGCACGAGAAGGGGCTCGCCTACGAGGGCTTCCGTGTGCTGCCCTATTGCTGGCACGACGAGACGCCGCTCTCCAACCATGAACTGCGGATGGACGACGACGTGTACAAGATGCGTCAGGACCAGTCCGTCACGGTCACGTTCCCGCTGGACGGCGCCAGGGCCGAGAGCCTCGGGCTCACCGGAGTCAAGGCGCTCGCCTGGACGACGACGCCATGGACCCTCCCCACCAACCTCGCGCTCGCCGTAGGGCCGGCCATCGAGTACGCGGTCGTTCCGAGCGGGCCGCACGGGGCATCGGACGGCTCGGCCGAGGGCGTCGCGGAATTCCTGCTGGCGACCGACACCGTCGCCGCCTACGCGAAAGACCTCGGATACGCCTCGCCGGCCGAGGCTCTCGACGCCGTTTCGCGTACGATCCTCGGTTCGGAACTCGGGGGCGTCACCTACGACCGGCTCTGGGACTACTACGCGGACGAGGAGACCTGGGGCACGCAGAACGCCTGGCAGATTCTCGTGGCCGACTATGTCGCGACCGGTGAGGGCACCGGCATCGTGCACCAGGCGCCCGCCTACGGCGAAGACGACCAGGTCACCTGTGCTGCCGCGGGTATCCCGGTCATCATCTCGGTCGACGAGGGTGGCAAATTCCTGCCCGTCATCGCGGAGGTCGCCGGCCTCCAGGTCTTCGACGCCAACAAGCCGCTCGTGCAGAAACTGCGTGCGGATGGCCGGCTCCTGCGTGTCGCGAGTTACGAGCACAGCTATCCGCACTGCTGGCGCTGCCGGAACCCGCTGATCTACAAGGCGGTGTCCAGCTGGTTCGTGCGGGTCACGGAGTTCCGCGATCGCATGGGCGAGCTGAACCAGCAGATCAACTGGGTGCCTGACAACGTCAAAGACGGCCAGTTCGGCAAGTGGCTCGCCAATGCCCGCGACTGGTCGATCTCCCGCAACCGCTACTGGGGATCGCCGATCCCGGTCTGGAAGAGCGACGACCCCGAGTATCCGCGCGTCGATGTCTACGGCTCACTTGACGAACTGAAGCGCGATTTCGGTGTGCTGCCCACCAATGCGGAGGGCCAGACGGATCTCCATCGGCCATTCATCGACGAGCTCACGCGCCCGAACCCGGATGACCCCACCGGCCGGTCGACGATGCGGCGCATCGAGGACGTGCTCGACGTCTGGTTCGACTCCGGCTCGATGCCTTTCGCCCAGGTGCACTACCCATTCGAGAACGTCGAGTTCTTCGAGAAGCACAACCCGGCGGACTTCATCGTCGAGTACATCGGACAGACCCGCGGCTGGTTCTACATGCTGCACGTGCTGTCGACGGCGCTGTTCGACCGTCCGGCATTCAGCAACGTGATCAGCCACGGAATCGTGCTCGGCAGCGACGGCCAGAAGATGTCCAAGTCGCTTCGCAATTATCCGGAGGTCAACGAGGTCTTCGACCGGGACGGCGCGGATGCGATGCGCTGGTTCCTCATGTCGTCATCGGTCATCCGCGGCGGCAATCTCGTCGTCACGGAGGAGGGTATCCGCGAGGGTGTGCGGCAGCTCATGCTGCCGCTGTGGAACAGCTACTACTTCTTCAGCCTGTATGCGAACGCCGCCGAGAGCGGGTTGAGCGGGTTGAGCGGGTTGAGCGGGTTGAGTAGCGAGCGAGGAACGAGCCCGCGTATCGAAACCCGTGGGTTGAGCGGGTTGAGTAGCGAGCGAGGGACGAGCCCGCGTATCGAAACCCCAGCCCTCGACCCCGGTTTCGATACAGACGCTGAGCGCCATACTCGACCCGCACAGGGATACACCGCGACCTGGCGCACCGACTCGACCGATGTGCTTGACCGCTACCTCCTGGCGAAGACCCGTCGACTGATCACGGATGTCACGACCCACCTCGACAACCTCGACAGCCCGCTCGCGGCCCTGGCCCTACGCGACTTCGCCGACGTTCTCACCAACTGGTATGTGCGTCGCAGTCGCGACCGCTTCTGGTCGGGCAACAGCCCAGAAGCCTTCGACACGCTGTACACCGTGCTCGAGACGGTGACGCGGGTGGCGGCGCCGCTGCTTCCGCTCATCTCCGAGCATGTCTGGAAGGGTCTCACCGGCGGGCGCAGCGTGCACCTCGAAGACTGGCCGGATGCCGCATCCTTCCCCGGAGACGACGAACTCGTCGCGACGATGGACCGCGTCCGCGAGATCGCTTCCTCCGGATTGGGACTGCGGAAGGCCACCGGCCTACGCGTGCGCCTGCCGCTGGCCGAGCTGACGGTGGTGAGCGAGAAGTCTTCCGCACTCGCGGCCTTCTCCGACATCCTGCGCGACGAACTCAATGTGAAGGCGGTCGTGCTGCGCGAACTCGCCGAGGAGAGTCTCGCGGAGTTCGGCATCACGAGAAGACTGACGGTCAACTCGCGCGCGGCAGGGCCGCGCATCGGGAAGCAGGTTCAGTCGGTGATCCAGGCTGCGAAGGCCGGAGACTGGGAGCCGAGCGGCGAGAACGTCATCGTCGGCGGTGTCGAGCTGCTGCCGGCCGAGTTCGAACTCGAGCTGCAGGCTGCGGATGACAGCCAGGCGATCACCTTCCTGCCCGGCGGCGGTTTCGTGCTGCTCGACACGCAGACGACCTGGGAGCTCGAAGCCGAGGGTCTCGCCCGCGACCTCATCCGCGCCGTGCAGGACACGCGAAAGGCCGCCGGATTCAGGGTGAGCGACAGGATCTCCCTGTCGCTCTACTTCGCATCGGAATCCGAGCGCGACGGCGTCGAGCCGTTCTCCGCAACGATCGCGCAGGAGACCCTCGCGCTCGACATCCGATTCATCGACACTGAAGAAGAGAATGTCGAAGTCTTCGCGGCACTGCACGGCGCGCCCGGTGCGTTCCGCTCGCTCGTCGCCGCGGGACGCTACGCAAACGACGGCGACGTTCTCGTCGAAGTCACGATCCTTGGAGCAGGAACCGATGTCTGACAATCACGACGCTCACGATCCGGAACTGAGCGACGACGCCTTCTTCCAGAAGGATGCCGACCGCGTCTACGGCGAGTTGCTCGCCCGAATCGGCGAGGCCAGCCCGCAACCGCGACTCGGGCCGACGCGCCGCGTGGTCGAGTTGCTCGG
This sequence comes from Microbacteriaceae bacterium, assembly GCA_025464815.1. Lineage (GTDB taxonomy): Bacteria > Actinomycetota > Actinomycetes > Actinomycetales > Microbacteriaceae > Lacisediminihabitans. The sequence continues at coordinate 3,734 of JAODMW010000035.1, forward strand.
CGACCCGCAGCGGGCCTACCCGATCATCCACATCACGGGGACCAACGGCAAGACCAGCACGAGTCGCATCGCCGAGAGCATCCTGCGGGCCTATGGGCTGCGCACCGGCCTGCTTACGAGTCCGCACCTCGTGCGGGTGAACGAGCGCATCGTGATCGACGGCCAGCCCATCTCGAACGAGGCCTTCGTCGCGAACTATCGCGACATCCAGCCCTATCTCGAGATGGTGGATGCCGAACTCGAAGCGGCAGGCGAACTCTCGCTGACCTTCTTCGAGGCATTCACCGCGCTGGCCTTCGCGAGCTTCGCCGACGCCCCGGTCGATGTCGCCGTGATCGAGGTCGGTCTCGGCGGCGAATGGGATTCCACCAACGTGGGTGACGGGCAGGTCGCCGTCTTCACGCCGATCTCCCTCGACCACACCGCGCGGCTCGGCAACACCGTGGCTCAGATCGCCGCAACGAAGTCGGGCATCATCAAGCCCGCTGCCGCGGTGGTGACAGCCCGGCAGCCCATGACGGCGCTGGCTGAGCTCGAACGGGCCGCAGAACTCACCGAGTCGAGTTTCGCCTTGCAGGGCACGGCCTTCGATCTGCTGAGCAACACGGTCGCGGTCGGCGGCCAGGTGATTTCCGTGCGCGGACTCGCCGGAACCTACAACGATCTCTTCCTGCCGCTCTTCGGCGACCACCAGGCACAGAACGCGGCCGTCGCCATCGCAGCGGTGGAGTCGTTCCTCGGCGGTGGAGACCAGATGCTGGTCGGCGACGTGCTGGCCGAGGGCCTTGCCACGGCATCCTCGCCAGGCCGCCTCCAGGTCATCGGAATCGAGCCGACCGTCATCATCGACGCGGCCCACAATCCGGACGGCGCGAAATCCCTCGCCAGTGCGATCACGAGCTACTTCACCTTCGATGAGGTCGCCATCGTGCTCGGCGTGCTCGCCGACAAGGACGCGCGTGGAATCATCGACGCCCTGGTGCCCGTCACCAGGCGCTTCTATGTGACCGCCTCGAGTTCTGATCGCGCCGTGCCGGTCGACGATCTCGCCGAAACTGTCGTCGAGATCGCCGGGGACGACGCGACCTGGGACTACGACACCCTCCAGGAAGCCGTCGAGGCGGCGCGGACCTGGGCGGCGGAGGAACCGCGTCGCGGCGTCGTCATCACCGGGTCCATCACCCTCATCGGCGATGCCCTCGTGCTCGCCGAGGCGGAGGGATGGAAGCGGTGACCGAACCGGGGACCCGCGCGCCCCGCCGCCAGCGTTCGGCGACGGAGTCGCTCCTGTCGATCGCGCTGTTGCTCGAGGCGATCCTCGTGTTCTTCGTGACCATCACCGTCTTCGGCCTGAAGGTGCTGCCCGCCGGCGCGGCATTCGGCGGGGGAGCGGCGCTCTTCGTCGCGCTGCTTCTCGACGGCCGGCTGGTGCGCTATCCCTTCGGCATCTGGCTCGGCTGGCTGCTGCAGGCCTTACTCGTCGCTGCCGGGCTGCTCGTGCCGATGATGTACTTCGTCGGCGCGATCTTCCTCGCAATCTGGATCTACTGCTTCGTGACCGGCCGTCGTCTGGACCGCCGTAACGCCGAACTTCGTTCCGAAACCACAACAACCACTGAGGAGTCGCCATGAGCAACGTCGAAGAAACCCTTGTCCTGGTCAAGCCCGATGGCGTGTCCCGCAACCTGACGGGCGAGATCCTGCGCCGCATCGAGGCCAAGGGTTACCAGCTCGTCGACGTGAAACTCGTGCAGGCCGAGCGTGAGCTGCTCGCGAAGCACTACGAGGAGCACCTTGGCAAGCCGTTCTACGAGCCACTGGTCGAATTCATGGAGAGCGGCGCGATCGTCGCCCTGCGCATCGCAGGCGAGCGTGTGATCGAGGGATTCCGCTCCCTCGCCGGAACGACCGACCCGACCCTGGCCGCGCCCGGCACCATCCGGGGCGACCTCGGCCGTGACTGGGGGCTCAAGGTGCAGCAGAACCTCGTCCATGGCTCCGATTCGCCAGAGTCGGCCGCGCGCGAACTCGCGCTCTGGTTCGACTGACGCTCGCGTCCCCATCCATGCGGGGATTTGTCATCCGTGCGTACGTTACAAACCCCGCACTGATGACAAAACCCCGCACGGATCGGGCGCCGGGTCTGGACTGGCCCGAGACGCTTAGCCTGTCACCTGCTGGGCGGTGAAGCTCGCGAAGGCGGTGGCGTCAGTGAGTGAGCCGGTGTATTGCACGCCGTTCACGAAGACGGTAGGAGTTCCGCCGAACTTGGCCGGAGTGTTCGCGACGCCCGCGAACACGTTCTTGTCTCCGTTGGGATGGACCCGTGCGGTCGCCGCCGTGACCCACGGCACGAACTGCTGGGAGGTGATGCACGACTTGATTTTGGCGCTCCCGCTTCCGGCCCCATTGACGGTGGACAACAGTTCCGTGTCGCTCTTGCCGCTCGTGTTCTCGGCCGGCTGGTTGGCATAGAGGGCCGTATTCACTGCGTAGAAGTTGTTCGGGTCGTAGTTGGCGACACAGGCGGCGGCATTGGCCGCTCTCGTCGCGTACTTGTTGCCGAGCGACGAGCTGTCGAGGATGGCGATGGGATGGATCTCGATGGTCGCCTCTCCGGCCTTCACCCAGGTGGCGATCTGGTCGGCGTTCGTCGTCTCGAATTGCTCGCAGTACGGGCACTGGTAGTCGATATAAGTGACGATGTTGACTGTGGTCTTGTGCTTCGACTTGTCGGTCCCTGTCGGCGTGGCTCCCGCCTTGATCGCGGCAGTCTTCGTTGCATCCATATTCGAGCCGGTGAGCAGGATCCCGTCGCTCGCCATGTTGAGCGGCCCCGGCCCGGCAGGCTTGTTGACGTTGACGATCACGAGTGCAATTACGGCGACGATCGCGAGTACGACGATCCCGATGCCACCCTGGATGAAGATGCGGTTGCGTCGCTGGCGCCGTTTCTCGGCCTCGCGTTCGAGCCTGGCCTTTTCCCGCGCGGCCTCGCGACGGTCCTTTTTGCCTGGCTGATTGTTGTTACCGGGAGCGGCCATGTACTTTTTCCAATGTTCTCTCGGATGGGTGACGTCGATGGGAGAGTACCCGACCTCCCTATGCGGTGCATGGTGACACGGCTGAATGTCCGCTTAGAGATGGCTGATGACATCCAGTCGCAGTTGGGCGATCACGGCGATCACCACGTAGCTCACCAGAGTGATGAGCGGCACGAAGGTGTAGGCGGCGGCCGCGACATCGCGCAGACGTGGCGGCAGCGGAATATGGCCCGACTTCAGGTTGTAGAGGGTGACGAGCCAGAAGCTCGGGATCACGACCGCCCAGGTCATCATGCACCAGGGGCACAGAGTGCTGAGAACGAAGATGCTCTGGTAGATCAGCCAGACGACCAGGGCGAGCGCGCTCACGATGCCGACGTTCAGGGCGATCCAGAACCAGCGGGCAAAGCGGACGCCCGCGAGGATCATGATTCCGACGATCAGGGGAGCGATCCAGCCGCCGACCCCCAGGAGCGGATTGGGAAATCCGAACAGGGAGCCCTGCCACGACTTCAGATTCACTCCGCACTGCACGAGCAGGCTGAAGTTGCAGCTCGGGACCATGGCGGGGTCGATGAACGTTCCTACCTTGTCCACGGTGAGTCGGAAAGCTGCGAAAAAGCCGATGACCGAGAAGACGACCAGGGAAACGCCGAGTACGGCGGGAGTCTCGCCCCGAGGCATCCGGACGATCGCAATGGCCAGGGCGGCCGCCATGAGCAGCAGCTGCACGAAGAGGAGCCAGGTGAACCCCAGGTAGGCGGTCCAGATCTCGAAGACCACGCCGATGGAGAACAGCACCACGAGCGCTGTCCACCAGCCGGGAGTCAGCTCTGCTCGAGCGAGCAGGGCGACACCGACAGCGGCCGCGACGACGAACAGGGCCATCGCGAACGCGGAGGACGGATAGCCGAGCTCGTTGTCCGCCCCGGTGAGCACGGCGCTCTTTCCCGCGGATTCGAGGTGGGAGAGGGTCAGAAGCGTCTGGATGAAGGCGAAAAGCACTCCGAGCAGTCCGGCTCCCGTGAGGCCGAAGGCGGTCAGGGCCTCGCGTTTCTCTGGCTGCGATCTCGGCACCATCGGATTATTGCACGTGCCAAATGCCGCGTTGCTGGCAATGCATGCGATAATTTGAGATAGTCACCCGGGCCGCGCTTGATGTGACGCCAAAGAATGCTTACCGGGCACACTGTACCTACCAAGTGCAGCCGGGCCACGCAGAATCGGCGTTGAAAACTCATCGTCGCAACGAGAACGTGTCGGATAGCGAGTTCCGAGCAGTAACACCACAAACGAGCGAGACCAGAGCCAGCGCCACCGTGTCATGGAGATACGGGGCCGGGGGCCGGTCTCGGAGCGTAAGAATTAGCGGCAGATTCGCTGAAGCGCCAGATTCGCTGAAGTCGAGGGCCGCA
>JAODMW010000076.1 GCA_025464815.1 Microbacteriaceae bacterium
CAGATCGTCTGTGGCCGTTCTAGTCCAGAGGAGGTGGGTTAGTTATGCATCAGTACGAACTAATGGTAATTCTCGATCCAGAGATCGATGAGCGAACCGTTGCCCCGTCACTCGATAAGTTCCTCAACGTCATCCGCAATGACGGTGGAACCATCGACAAGGTCGACATCTGGGGTCGCCGTCGTCTCGCCTACGAGATCAACAAGAAGGCGGAGGGCATCTACGCCGTCGTCGACTTCACGGCGAACTCGGATGCGACCGTCGAGCTCGACCGCCAGTTGAAGCTCAGCGAAGCCGTCATGCGCACCAAGGTGCTGCGGGCCGAGGAGGCCATCGCCCAGGTCGCGGAAGCCGCGAAGCTCTCGGCAGAGAAGGCCGCCCGCAAGGCAGCCGCTCCCGCGAAGGCCGGCACGGCAGCAAAGGTCGCGGATGTCGCGGCAGCTCCGGCTGCTCCGGCGGCCCCCGTCGCCGCCACTGCCGAGATCGTGGCCGGTAACTGAGCCATGGCCGGCGAAACCGTAATCACCGTGGTGGGCAACCTCACGAGCGACCCGGAGCTGCGGTACACGCAGAACGGGCTGGCGGTTGCCAACTTCACCATCGCATCCACTCCGCGCAGCTTCGACAGGACCAGCAACGATTGGAAAGACGGCGAAGCGCTGTTCCTGCGCGCGAGCGTATGGCGCGAGTTCGCGGAGCACGTCGCCGGATCCCTCACCAAGGGCTCACGGGTCGTTGCGACGGGACGCCTCAAGCAGCGCTCCTACGAGACCAAAGAGGGCGAGAAGCGCACGAGCATCGAACTCGAGGTCGATGAGATCGGTCCGAGCCTTCGGTACGCGACGGCGCAGGTAACCCGCACTTCTTCCTCCCGCGAGGGCGGATCGGGCGGTAGCGGTGGACGCGGACAGGTCGCAGACGAGCCGTGGGCAGCATCCGCTCCCGCCGCAGACTCCGCGAGCGGCGACGTATGGAACACTCCCGGCAGCTACAGCGACGAGACGCCCTTCTAAACGGGTCTCGATACGGTCGCTGAGCGACCTACTCAACCAACAACTTCTTACTGAAAGCAGGAAACCATGGCTGGAAAGAGCAGCGGCGATCGCCGTAAGCCCCTCCGCACTCTCAAGGGTGGCAAGAACGCCGCCCCGGCGAAGTCCATTCGCGTCGGTGTCATCGACTACAAGGACGTTGCAACCCTCCGCAAGTTCATCTCCGAGCGGGGAAAAATCCGCGCTCGCCGCATCACCGGTGTCTCCGTGCAGGAGCAGCGCCTCATCGCCCGTGCCGTCAAGAACGCGCGCGAGATGGCACTGCTTCCCTACGCCGGCTCGGGCCGTTAAGGAGCCATCACATGTCTAAGTTGATCCTCACGCACGAGGTCACCGGCCTCGGTGCTCCCGGCGACGTCGTCGATGTCAAGAACGGATACGGCCGCAACTACCTCATCCCCCAGGGCTTCGCTGTCGCGTGGACCCGCGGCGGCGAGAAGCAGGTCGAATCGATCAAGGCAGCCCGCGTCGCACGCGAGCACGCCACGATCGAAGAGGCACAGGACCTCAAAGCGAAGCTCGAGGCGACGACCGTCAAGCTGACCGTCAAGGCCGGCGAGGGCGGACGCCTCTTCGGCTCGGTCAAGACCTCGGACATCGCCGACGCGGTTTCCTCCACCGGTCTCGGTTCGGTCGACAAGCGGAAGATCGAGATCTCGTCTCCGATCAAGGCCACCGGCCAGCACGAGGCGACCGTTCGCCTCCGTGACGACCTGGTTGCGACGATCACCCTTGTGGTGGTCGCAGCAAAGTAGCTTTTCCGAGGGGGGTAGCAGCTGGTAAAGCCGGCTGCTACCCCCTTTTTTAGTGCCATCTCGGAGGTGGAAACGCCTTGTTTGTGCACAGTTCGGCGTTTCAGGTACCAACCCTCAACCGCAACTGTAAACATGTTTCTACACACAGGGTAAAGACATAGAAAGTGCTGATCAGAGCGGCATAGATTGCAAAATATTCTCAGTTGCTAACAGACGAGTGCACAGGTTGCTCACACGGCCGTCGGCGTTTCGCGGCGTTTTCGCACAGCTTTATCCACAGGGGTAGTTGGCGGCTGGGTCCGCCCCTTCCTAGTGTGTAGCAGTGCGTTGCCGGGGATCGAGTTCCGGTAGCCGGGCGGCAGGGGTGGAGTGTCGGTTGCCGGGGGTACAACTATGTACAGAGCGATTTTTCGACACGACATCCACCCATGGCCTGTGACGGATGCCGAGAGTTTCTGAAGGAGCTGGAAGATGTCGATTGCCCATCTGGGACTAGCGACAGATCAGCGACAGTCGGAACGCACCCCGCCGCATGACCTGCTCGCCGAGCAGAGCGCGATCGGCGGCATGCTCCTCAGCAAGGATGCCGTGGCTGATGTCGTCGAATCGGTGCGCGGGGTCGACTTCTACATCCCCAAGCACGAGATCATCTTCGACGCGATCCTGTCGCTCTACTCGCACGGCGAGCCCACCGACGTCATCGCCGTCACGGACGAACTCACCAAGACGGGCGAGATCACCCGCGCGGGCGGCGCCGAGTACCTGCACACCCTGACAGGCCTCGTGCCGACCGCGGCGAATGCGGGTTTCTACGCGACCATCGTCGCCGAGAAGGCGGTGCTGCGCCGACTCGTCGAGGCGGGCACGCGGATCGTGCAGATGGGTTACGCGAGCGAAGGCGAGGTCGTCGATCTCGTCAACAACGCCCAGGCCGAGATTTACGGCGTGACGGGTGGTGTCGAGGCGGAAGACTTCATCCCGCTCACGATCGCCGTCACGACCGCGATCGACGAGATCGAGGCTGCGAAGGGCCGCGACGGTTCGATGACGGGCGTTCCGACTGGATTCGCCGAGCTCGACGAGCTGACCAACGGCCTGCACGGCGGGCAGCTCATCATCGTGGCGGCGCGGCCGGCGCTCGGCAAGTCGACCCTCGCGCTCGACTTCGCGCGCGCGGCATCCATCAAGCACGACATGCCGTCCATTTTCTTCTCGCTCGAAATGGGACGCTCGGAGATCGCGATGCGCCTGCTTTCGGCCGAGGCATCCGTTCCCCTGCAGAACATGCGCAAGGGCACCGTCGACACACGCGACTGGACCACGATCGCGGCGACCCGCGGCCGCATCAACGACGCGCCGCTCTACATCGACGACAGCCCCAACATGACCCTCGTCGAGATCCGCGCCAAGTGCCGCAGGTTGAAGCAGAAGGTGGGGCTCAAAATGGTCATCATCGACTACCTGCAGCTCATGACCTCCGGCAAGCGCGTCGAGTCGCGCCAGCAGGAGGTGAGCGAGTTCTCCCGCGCCCTCAAGCTCCTGGCGAAGGAACTCCAGGTGCCGGTGATCGCGCTCTCCCAGCTCAACCGTGGGCCGGAGCAGCGTGCGGACAAGATGCCGGCGCTTTCCGACCTCCGCGAGTCGGGATCGCTCGAGCAGGATGCCGACATGGTGATCCTGCTGCACCGCGAGAGCGCCTACGAGAAGGACAACCCGCGTGCCGGCGAGGCCGACCTGATCGTCGCCAAGCACCGCAACGGGCCGACGCGCACTGTGACGGTGGCCTTCCAGGGTCATTTCTCGCGATTCCAGGACATGGCTTCGGTCTGATCCGCGCCCGGCGAGAGCGCCGAACCTCCCAGCGCGGGCAGCGTAAACTAGCCTGCGTTTGCTGAGTCGAGAAAGAGGTCCCGTGGCTGCCACGCAGGACGAAGCAGTGCGGGACAACGCCGCACAGCGAGCGGCCTACTGGCCGGTGCCGATTGCGCGCGCTGTGCCCGCAGCGGGACTCGCCCTGCTGGTCACCTTTTCCGCCGACCACTCCGCGCGGTTCGGGCTGCTGTCCTTCGGCGTCTTCGGCGTCGTGAGTGGCATCGTGGTGGCCGTGATGGCCATTCTCCGCCTGGGTGACTCCCGCGTCCGCTCCTACGTGATCGCCCAGGGGGCCATCACCGTCGCGGCCGGCATCCTCGCCCTCTCGCTCAACAATGGCGGTGTGCGCGCGCTGTTCTTCACCCTCACGGCGTTCGCCGCGATCACCGGTTTTCTCGAGCTGTACAGCGGTCTTCGCAGCCGGCGTCGGTTCGTGGCATCCGGTGACTGGGTCGCCGTCGGCGTCTTTACCGCGGTGGCCGCTCTCGTCTTCCTACTCATCCCGCCCGGGTTCCACCAGGGCTTTCGTGGGCCGGACGGCGTGAACCGGGTGCTCGATGCATCCGTCGTCGTCGTCGGGCTGCTCGGTGCATACGCTGCCATCGTCGCCGTCTACCTCGTGATAGCCGGCCTGTCGGCGAAGTGGGGAACCCAGTCGAAACGGGCCGTCGCATCCACCGGCACCCATAATCCTGAGGAGACCAAGGCGTGACAGCCCCCAGCCGCCAGGATCGCCTGAGACCACTCGAGTTCATCGTGCTCTCCGCGATCATCGCCGTATTCATCGGTCTCGTGGTGCTCATGAGCACGCGCGAGTTGACGCTCGCCCTCATCTTCTTCGGGATCGCGTTCATCGTCTCGCTCGTGGGGATCGCGATGTTCTCGCTCGCGGTCAAGCCGGGTGATGCCGAGAAGACCGATCTCGACGAGCAGGACCACGAGGGTCGCGGCCACTAGGACATGAACGCCAGAGGCTACTCCCCCGCGTAGTCCACGAGTTCGCTGGCGAGCCCCGAATAACCGGCCGGGGTCAGCGCGACCAGGCGTGCCTTCGCTTCGTCGCCGATATCCAGCGCCTGTACGAATGCGATGAGTTCGGCCTGGCCGACCCGCTTGCCCCTGGTGAGCTCCTTGAGCATCGCGTATGGGTCGGCGATCGAACTGCGTCCGGCGGTGACTTCGGCGCGGATGACCGTCTGGATTGCCTCTCCGAGGATCTCCCAGTTGCCGTTGAGGTCATCCTCGAGTCGCACAGTGTTGACGTCGATCTCTCCGAGGCCGCGCAGGATGTTGTCGAGCGCGAGCACGGAGTGGCCGAGGGCGACGCCGACATTGCGCTGTGTCGTCGAATCCGTGAGATCCCGCTGCAGCCGGGAGGTGACGAGGGTCGCGGCGAGCGAGTCGAGCAGGGCGCTCGACAGCTCGAGGTTCGCCTCGGCGTTCTCGAAACGGATCGGGTTGATCTTGTGCGGCATCGTGGAGGACCCGGTGGCTCCAGCCTGCGGGATCTGGCTGAAGTAGCCCATGGAGATATAGGTCCAGATGTCCGTCGCCAGATTGTGCAGGATGCGATTGGCATGGCTGACGCGCTGGTAGAGCTCCGCCTGCCAGTCGTGGGGTTCGATCTGCGTGGTCAGAGGATTCCAGCTCAGGCCGAGAGAGGTGACGAACTCCCGCGAGATGGCCGGCCAGTCGCGCGTGGGGTCGGCGGCGACGTGCGCGGCGAAGGTTCCCGTCGCGCCGCTGAACTTGCCGAGATATTCGGTGGCCTCAATCTGCGCGATGACGCGGCGGAGGCGGCTGACGAAGACCGCGAACTCCTTGCCAACCGTGGTGGGCGTTGCCGGCTGGCCGTGCGTGTGCGCGAGCATGG
>JAODMW010000110.1 GCA_025464815.1 Microbacteriaceae bacterium
TCGCCGCACGGGCGGGGCAGGCCGGTCGCGACGGCAACACCGTTCGCATGTACATCTGCGCGGATCTCGCCTGCTCCCTCATCATCCGCATCGTTCCACCGAAAATTCCGATGCAGCCCGACCCCTCCGAGATCGTGGCCCGCCGAGCCGAGGGCTTGCTCAACCGGGTGCGGTCCTTCACCGCCGACGTCATGAAAGCGGTCTGAATGACAACGGGCTGTCGATCGGGGTACCCGGTATTCGACGTCAGGTAAGAAGCGCAAATGCTTTCTCAGACACGGAGGATCCTATGAAATACATGCTGCTGATCAAGTCCACCACCGACAGCGAAGCCGGCGTCCCGCCCACGAAGGAGCTCGTCGAAGCGTTGGGCGCCTATAACGACGAGCTCATCAAAGCAGGAGTGTTGCTCGGGGCCGAGGGGCTGCACTCCAGCGCGTCCGGCGCCCGCGTCGCCTTCGACGGCGACGACCACGAAGTCATCGACGGGCCGTTCGCGGAGACGAAAGAGCTCATAGCAGGCTTCTGGATCATCCAGGCGGCGTCGAAAGAGGAAGCCGTCGCCTGGGCGGAGCGGGTCCCGATCACGCGCGGCACCATCGAGGTGCGTCGCGTCGTGGATGTTGGCGACTTCGACCCGGGCGACGAGCACATCCAGCGCGAGGTCGCCTGGCGCCCCGAGAACGAACCGGGATTCGCCTGAGGCCGCGGTCGTGAACAATGTCACCACACACCGGGCGATCGAGGCCGTCTGGCGGATCGAATCCGCCAGACTCATCGCGACCCTCGCGAGGATGGTCCGCGACGTCGGGCTCGCCGAAGAGCTCGCGCAGGATGCCCTGGTCGCAGCCCTCGAGCAGTGGCCGGAGTCCGGCGTTCCGCGCAATGCGGGCGCCTGGCTGACCGCCATCGCCAAGAGGAGGGCCATCGACAACTGGCGGCGCCAGGCGAACCTGCAGAAGAAGTACGCCATGCTCGCCCACGATCTCGAACAGTCCCCGGATGAGCCGGATCCGGATGCGGTGATCGATGACGACCTGCTGCGCCTTATTTTCATTTCCTGCCACCCGGTGCTCGCCAAGCCGGCCAGGGTCGCCCTGACCCTGCGCCTGCTCTGCGGTCTCTCGACGGATGAGATCGCACGTGCATTCCTCGTGCCGACCGCGACGATCGCCCAGCGGATCGTCCGCGCCAAACGCACTCTCTCGGCGGCCAATGTCCCTTTCGAGGTACCGTCCCGCTCCGAGTTCCCGGAGCGGCTCGGCTCGGTGCTCGAGGCGGTCTACCTCGTCTTCAACGAGGGCTATTCGGCCACTGCCGGCGACGACTGGATGCGGCCGACGCTCTGCCAGGAAGCACTGCGGCTCGGGCGCATCCTCGCCCAGCTCGTGCCGAAGGAGTCGGAGGTGCACGGCCTCGTCGCCCTCATGGAACTGCAGGCCTCGCGCATCGGCGCGCGAACCAACGCGGCGGGCGAACCGATCCTCCTGCTCGAGCAGGATCGCGGCCGCTGGGACCACCTGCAGATCGCGCGCGGGCTCGCCACTCTCGACCAGGCGAAGGCGCTCGGGGCGCTCGGCCCCTATGCCCTGCAGGCCGCCATCGCCGCCTGTCACGCTACCGCGCGCATCGCCACCGAGACGGACTGGGCGCAGATCGCGGCACTCTACGAGGCCCTCAGCCAGCTCGCCCCGTCACCGGTGGTGGAGCTCAATCGCGCGGTCGCGGTGTCGATGGCCTTCGGGCCGACGGCCGGGCTGGAAATCGTGGACGAGCTCATTGCGCGGGGCATGCTGGCGCACTACCACCTGCTGCCGAGCGTGCGCGGCGACTTGCTGGCAAAACTCGGTCGGCACGCCGAAGCGCGCATCGAGTTCGAGCGCGCAGCGTCGCTCACCCGCAATGAGCGCGAGCGGACGCTGCTGCTCGAACGGTCCGCAGAAGGCGGTTAGCCGTTCGACTTCGACGCGGCCTTCGACTTCTTGTCTGCGCGCTTTTCCTTGAGCGACTTTGACGCCGCCGTCTTCGAGGTGGACTTTTTCGGTGACTTGTCGGCCATGGTGAGCTCCCTCGGAGTGGGAGCCCGAATGGCTCCCCGTCTGCCTGAGAATACGCGCATTGCCAGAGTGCCGCATCCAGTGTTCGAGATTCGCCGATCCGGTGGACTCTGCGGCCGGGCGGCTCGAGGACATCCTGCTCGCGAGACGACGGCGGAGGGCTGGGGCTCACACAGGGCGTCAATGCGCGAAGTTGTGGTCGATGCGGCTGTTGTAGTTGGCGCATTGACGACAGATCGCCGCGCGGTTCGGCGACGAGTCCGGCGAGGAATGGCCGGAGCGCCATGACACAAGAACGTGCTCACGCTCGACCGTTCATCTGCGTAGGGTGGAGCAATGGAAACAGGCAGCCCCCTGGGCGAGTACCTTCGCGCCCGCCGAGAATTTCTCTCTCCTGAAGCTGCGGGGTTGCCGAGCAGCGGCAGACGAAGAGTGCAGGGTCTTCGCCGTGAGGAGGTC
>JAODMW010000115.1 GCA_025464815.1 Microbacteriaceae bacterium
CGGCCGTGAGCGTCATCGGCGCGAACGATCCGGATGCCGCGGACTCGAGTCCGGAGGCGAACCTCAAGAAGTCGGTCGCCCTGCTGGCCCAGCTTCCCTCGATCGTGGCCTACGACCAGCGCCGCCGTCGTGGCGAGGAACTCGTCGAGCCGCGCGAGGATCTCGGCTACAGCGCGAACTTCCTGCACATGGCCTTCGGCGACGTGCCGAGCCTCGTCGCCGTCAACGCCTTCGACATCTCCATGATCCTGTACGCCGAACACTCGTTCAACGCCTCGACGTTCACGGCGCGGGTCATCACGTCGACCCTCGCCGACCTGTATTCGGCCGTCGTCGGCGCGATCGGCGCGCTCAAGGGTCCGTTGCACGGTGGCGCTAACGAGGCGGTCATGCACGTCTTCGAGGAGATCGACTCCGCGGATGACGTCGACAAATGGGTGGACGACGCACTCGCCGAGAAGCGCAAGGTCATGGGCTTCGGTCACCGTGTCTACAAGAACGGCGATTCCCGCGTTCCGACGATGAGCGCCGTGCTCGAGTCGCTCATCGTCCAGTACGACGCTCCGGAACTCGGAGCCAAGTACCACGCGATGGAGGCCGCGATGGCGCGCGCCAAGAACATCAAGCCGAATCTCGATTACCCGTCAGGCCCCGCGTACCACCTCATCGGCTTCGATACCGCGACTTTCACGCCCTTGTTTGTCGCGAGCCGCATCACCGGCTGGACTGCGCACATCATGGAGCAGCTCGCATCCAACTCGCTCATCCGACCGCTGTCCGAATACAACGGGCCAGAGGAAAGGCACACTCCCGCCACGCCGATCGAGTAGCGCGTACCTTCGAATGGCGGTCGACAGCGAGGATTCGTTTGTTCGCGCGCTCGAGTGCGTCTGTACGGCGCAACCGCCGGACGGCATGACAACCACGATCATCGCAATCGATGGGTTCGGTGGCGCGGGCAAAAGCACGTTGGCGGCGGCGATCGCCGAACGCGTGACGGCTGACATTGTTCATACGGATGACTTCTCGAGCTGGGATGTACCGCTTGATTGGTGGCCGCGTCTTCGGGACCAGGTGCTCATTCCGCTCTCGCGAAATCAGGGCGCTCGCTACCAGCGGTATGACTGGGGCACGCGAGCACTTGCCGAATGGATCGAGCTAGCCCCCGGTGGCCTCGTACTCATCGAGGGTGTGTCGTCGTCGCGGGTCGCGTTCCGGCCGTTCCTGTCTCGCTCGATCTGGGTCGATGCGCCACGGGAGACACGCCTGAGTCGTGGGTTGGAACGGGATGGCGTCGGCGCCCGTGAGCAGTGGCGTCGCTGGATGGCGGATGAGGATGCGTGGGCGTCGGAGGAGTCTCCCGCAGACCACGCGGACTGCACCGTTTCCGGCACGGAGTGACGGCATCGGTGGGGCCGACCGGGGATCGAGGGCGCGCTACACGACCAGCTCGATGCGCACGCCGCGCGGCGTCGCGACCAGCAGTCCCATGCCGGCGAAGGCCGCTTCGAGGTCCGCACGGCTCTCGGAGAAGTGCTGCCAGTCCTCCGTGTGGAGGCCGACCACCTGCGCGGCCTGGAGCGCGCTCGCTACCGCCACGGCATCCGTCGAGGTGAGGGTGAGCGGAGCGTCGATCGCCGGTGTGCGCGCCGCGCCGGCGAACAGGATCGCGAGCTCGACCGGTGCGAAGCGCTCCGCTATCTGCCCGACCAGCGGCACCGATGCGTTGTCCCCGCTGACGTAGACGGTGGGCTCACCGGACGCCTGCAGAACGAAGCCGATCACCGGGCCGGTACGGCGTTCGGACCCGGGTGGCCCGTGCAGCGCCGGCACGGCGGTAATGGTCACCCGGCCGATGTCGTGCGTCTCCCAGTTGTCGAGACCGATGATGCTGCCACCGAAGAGATCGCTCGCGGCCTGCAGGGTGCCAAGGGTCGGAATTCCCTGGGCGATCAGCTCCAGTCCCTCATAGTCGAGGTTGTCCTTGTGCTCGTGGTGTGAGAGCAGGATCAGGTCGACCGGGCCGAGTTCGATGCGGCCGATGGCCGGGCCGACCGTCTTCACGAGCGCCACCGAACCGGGCGCAGCGTCGTAACTCTGCGGAGGGTCGAAGGTCGGATCGGTGACGATGCGCAGGCCCGCATACTCGAGCAGGGCGGTCGGTCCACCGATGTAGGTGATGGCTGTCGTAGTCACCCTTTGAGCCTACGACAGCACGCCTACGCTGGAGAGATGACCAATCGCCTGAGGGATGCCGTGAGCCCCTACCTGCGCTCGCACGCCGAGAACCCGGTCGACTGGTTCTCCTGGGGCGAAGAGGCTTTCGCCGAGGCCGAGCGGCGCCAGGTGCCGGTGCTCGTCTCGATCGGCTACTCGACCTGCCACTGGTGCCACGTGATGGCCCGTGAGAGCTTCAGCGATCCGGTGCTCGCCGAGTATCTCAACGCCAACTTCGTCGCGATCAAGGTCGACCGTGAAGAGCATCCGGATGTCGACTCCAGCTACCTCGCCGCCGCCGGCGTGTTCACCGAGAATCTCGGCTGGCCCCTCAACGTGTTCGTGACGCCGCAGGGTCGCACCTTCTTCGCCGGGACCTACTGGCCGCCGCAGCCCGTGGCGGGGCATCCGTCGTTCCGGCAGGTGCTCGACGCCGTGCTCGAGGCGTGGACCGACCGCAGGGGATCGGTCGAGGACAACGCCGAGCGGGTCGTCGCCGCCCTGGCAGCCCAGGGCCGACATGCACGCGGCGTGCTCCCTGGCCCTAGCGAATTCTCGGCCGTCGTCGACGAACTTCTCGCCTACGAGGACACCGAGTTCGGCGGTTTCGGAGGAGCCCCCAAGTTCCCGACGGCCCCCGTGCTGTTGTTCCTGCTCGAGCGTGGCTCGGTCGGGGACTCGGATGCTCTCGCTCTCGCATCACGCACCCTGAAGGCCATGGCGGCCTCCGACCTGCGTGATCCGGTCGAGGGCGGCTTCTTCCGCTACTCGACGATGCGGGACTGGACAGAGCCCCACTATGAGCGGATGCTCTACGACAACGCCCTGCTGCTGCGCGCATATGTGAGGCTCGAACAGCTCAGGCCGGGCAGCGCCCTTCCGACGATCGAGGGTGTGGCCTCGTTTCTGCTCACCGTCCTGCGCTTGCCCGCTGGCGGCTTCGCCTCGGGGCAGGACAGCGAGAGCACCGTCGACGGCAAGCGGGTCGAGGGCGGCTACTACGCTTTGGATGCCGCGGCGCGAGCGGGACAGACGCCTCCAGCCCTCGACGAGAAGGTCCTCACGGGCTGGAATGGGCTCGCGATCGAAGCCCTCGCCCTCGCCGGTTTCGCCCTCGACCGCCTGGAGTGGATCGAGGGCGCCCGCGGGGCCGCGGACTACCTCATCGAGCACCATCTCCTCGCCGGCGACACCCTGCTCCGCGCGTCGATCGATGGCAGGGTCTCGACCGCCACGGCGACGCTCGAGGACTACGGCATGCTCGCCGCCGGCCTGCTGCGGCTTGCGACGGCGACCGGGGAGTCCCGTTACGCCACGATCGCGCGATCCCTCGTCGACACATCGATGGCCGCCTCCGCGCCGGCACCGTTCGGCGTGCCGGGTGGCGCAGATCCCGTGCTCGCCTCGCGGGGTCTCGCCCTGGAGGTCGACCCGTCCGAGGGCGCCTATCCGTCCGGACTCAGCGCTATGGCCGGGGCGGCCCTCGACCTCTACCTGCTCACCGCTCACGCGCCGTACCGTCAGGCGAGCATCGGTGCGATGGAGCTTCTCGGCCCGCTCGCGGTGCCGCGACCCATCGCCTTCGGTGGGGCGCTCGCCGCGGCATCCGCACTCGGGGAGGCCGCCGGACAGCTCGTGATCGTGACGGATGACGCGGATGCCATGACATCCGTCGCCCGTCGCTGGTTCCGCAGCGGGGCCGCCACCGCGATCGTGACGCGCGCCCAGGCCGCCGAGTTCGCGGAGGCCGGCTTCGAACTCTTCGAGGGGCGGCAGGCGGAGGCCGCCTACCTCTGCCAGGACTTCGTCTGCCGGTTGCCGCTCACCGATGCCGGCGAGCTGGAGGTGGCGCTGGCCGGCTAGTTCTGCGGGGCGGCGTCGACCGTCAGCGCCGAGGCGGGATCCGCGGCCCATTCGTTGAGCGACCCGTCGTAGATCGCGACGTTGCGCTCGCCCAGGAGTGTCAACGCGAGGGCGTCGGATGCCGCGGCGATGCCTCCGCCGCAGTAGGCGACGATGCGATTGCCGCCGAGTACCGGCGAGAACTTTTCGCGAAGCTCGTCGTGACCGAGGTAGGCGTTCGACTCGCGGTCGACGAGACGGCCGGCCGGCACGCTCAGGCTGCCCGGGATGTGCCCGGCGCGCGGACGACTTCCCGCCTCACCGGCGAACTCCTTGGGCGGGACACCGCAGACGAGCGAGGCGTTCTCCTCCCCGCTCACAACCCGTTCGACGAAGGTCTTGTCGACCCAGAGCTCCGGACGCTCGACCGCGTGGAAGGCCGTTGCCACCGGCTCGCTGTGGCCGATATCGGTCTCGCGTGCCTCCGCATTCCACTTGGCGAGTCCGCCGTCGAGCACGGCGACCCGGTCATAGCCCCAGCTGCGGAACAGCCACCAGAGGCGGGACGCCCACTGGCCGACGGCGGAGTCGTAGACGACGACCGTCGTCTCATTGTCGACGCCGAGTGCACCGGCGGCCGCCTCGAACTGGGCCTGGCCGGGCTTGGTGAAGTGGAATTCGGCGTCCGCGTCTGAGAAGTCCTCGAGCAGGTCGGCGAACTGCGCGCCGGGGATATGACCCGTGAGGATGTACTGCTCATGACCGCTCACGTATCCGCCGTGGGGGCCGGAGGCGATGAGCACCGTCGCGTCGAGCACGGCGAAATTCTCGGCGCCGAGGTGGTCGGCGAGCCACTGGGTCGAGACGAGCGGGGACGCGAGTTCTGGTGCTACTGAAGTCATGTCTTCACGCTACTCACCGCTCCTGAAGATTGCGCCCGGGCGGAAACCTGACGTAATGGTGCGCACGGCGTCGAGCAGGATCAGTTCCCCTCACAGTACGAGCGCGTTGGTGGGTCGAAAGCCGCTAGCGAACTGTTTTGCGCGCGGTGATCACTCCGGTATCGAAACCGAGGAGGTGGAGCCCGCCGTTGAAGCGGGCGTGCTCGACCTTGATGCAGCGGTCCATGACGACCGTGAGGCCCTTGCTCTCACCGTAGATCGCGGCATCCTGGTTCCAGATGCCGAGCTGCACCCATACGGTCTTCGCGCCGATCGCGAGAACGTCGTCGATCACCGAGGGGATGTCGCTTCCCTTGCGGAACACGTCCACGATGTCGGGCACGACGGGAAGGTCGGCGAGCGACTTGTAGACCGGCTGCCCGAGGATCTCGTCGGCGTTCGGGTTGACGAAGTAGAGCGTGTAGTCGCTCGACTGCTGCAGGTAGGTGCCGACGAAGTAGCTGGAGCGAGCGGCGTTCGGCGACATACCGACGATGGCCACGGTCTTCGCCGCGCGCAGAATAGCCTGCCGCTCCTTCGCTGAGGGCCCGACCCAGGTGCGCTGCGACTTGAGCAGCCTGGCGAGCGGAGAGCCGGCGGGAAGCTCGCAGCTGAGCCCGTTCGGGAGGACAGTGACCTCTGTCGTTGCTGTGCTCATTACTTGCCCTCCGTCGCCCTCGTCAAAGCCTGGTCAAGGTCATAAACAATGTCTTCGGGGTCTTCTATTCCAACGCTGATGCGAACGAGTCCGGGAAGCACGCCGGCATCGACGAGCTGCTGCTCGTTCAGCTGCGCGTGGGTGGTGGATGCCGGATGGATCACGAGCGTCTTCGCGTCGCCGATATTGGCGAGATGGCTGGCCAGGTTCACCGACTCGATGAACTTCTGCCCGATCTCGCGCCCGCTGCGCGTGCCATCGGCACGAACACCGAAGCTGAACACCGCGCCCGGACCCTTCGGAAGATACTTGAGCGCCCGGTCGTGGTGCGGGTGGCCCGTAAGCCCTGCCCAGTTGACGAACTCGATGCGCGGGTCGTTCTGCAGCCATTCGGCGACGATGCGCGTGTTGTCGACGTGGGCCTGCAGGCGGAAGGGAAGCGTCTCGACCCCCTGCGCGAGCAGCCAGGCCGAGTGCGGGGAGAGGGCGGGTCCGATGTCGCGCAGTTGCTCTGCGCGCAGGCGGGTGAGGAAGGCGTACTCGCCGAAATTGCCGTGCCAGTTGAGCCCGCCATAGGAGGGAACCGGCTGGTCGAAGAGTGGGAAGTGCTCGTTGGCCCAGTGGAAACGGCCGGACTCGACGACAACACCGCCGAGGGTCGTGCCGTGTCCGCCGAGGAACTTGGTGGCCGAATGGATCACGACGTCGGCTCCCCACTCGATCGGACGGTTGAGGTACGGCGTCGCGATCGTGGAGTCGATGATGAGCGGGATGTTGTGGGCGTGCGCGACGTCGGCGAGCCCTTCGAGATCCGCGATCTCGCCGGAAGGATTGGCGATGATCTCGGCGAAGAGCAGCTTCGTCTTGTCGGTGATCGCGGCCGCGTAGTCCGCCGGGTCGGAACCCTGCACGAACGTCGTCTCGACCCCGAAGCGACGCAGGGTCACGTCGAGCTGGGTGATCGAGCCGCCGTAGAGGTTCGCGGATGCCACGATGTGGTCGCCCGCCCCCGCAAGCGAGGCGAAGGTGATGAACTGCGCGCTCAGGCCGCTGGCCGTCGCGACCGCGCCGAGTCCGCCTTCCAGCGATGCGATGCGCTCCTCGAAGGAGGCGACGGTCGGGTTGCCGAGGCGGCTGTAGATGTTGCCGTATTTCTGCAGGGCGAAGCGGGCCGCGGCATCCGAGGTGTCATCGAAGACGAAGGCGGTCGTCTGGTAGATGGGGAGGGCGCGCGCGCCTGTCACCGCATCCGGGATATTGCCCGCGTGAATCGCGCGCGTGCGGAAACCGTACTCTCTATCAGCCATGCGTTCACGCTACCGGAGGCGGGTAACGACGAATGCCGCTGCCGCCACGATGCGTAACACTCAACGCCAGCCGGGCAGCCAGTAGTGGATCTGCGCGAACCAGGTCGGCACCTGCATGCCGGTCCACACCGGGTAGAAGAAGGCGCTCACCACGATCACCAGGATGAGGAAGAATCCGACCACCCGGATGCCTCCGAGCCGTCGCCAGGACGGATCCGTTCTTCGTCCGAGCAGCAGCCCGATCGCGAAGACGAGTCCGAGGATCATGTACGGCTCGAAGACGATCGCGTAGAACTGGAAAACGGTGCGCTGCGTGTAGAGCAGCCACGGGAGGTAGCCGGCGACCATTCCCATGAGGATGAGCCCGACCTTCCACTCGCGGTAGCGGATCAGCCGGTAGACGAGGTAGAAGATCGCCGCCGTCGCGGCCCACCAGAGGATCGGGTTGGCGATCGACGTCACGTATTCCGCGCAACTCGAGAAAGAGCATCCGGCCTCGCCCCTGTTCTGGGCGACGTAGTAGAACGCGGTTGGCCGCACGAGAAACAGCCAGGTGAGGGGGTTGGCCGCGTAGGCGTGCGCCGAGTGTTCGTTGACGTTGAAGTCGTAGACGCTCTGCTGGTAATGCCAGAAGCTCTGCACGGCGTGCGGCACCCAGGAGAAGAAGCCCGTCGCGGCGTTGCCGGGCTGGTCGGCCCACTCGCGGTAGTAGCCGCCTTTGGTCACGAACCAGCCGGTCCAGGACGAGAGGTAGGCCGCCAGCGCGATCGGCACGGTGAGCAGGAAGGTTGCCGGTCCCTGCTTGAAGACGGTGCCGCTCACCCAGAAGGTGACACC
>JAODMW010000142.1 GCA_025464815.1 Microbacteriaceae bacterium
TGACGGCGCTCGCGACTTCGCGCACGGCGGTCAAAATCGCCGGCAGCTTCTCCTCGCCGAGCCCGATATGGCGCTTGATGTTCTCGATGACCACGATGGAGTCGTCCACCACCCTCCCGATCGCGATCGTGAGGGCGGCCAGAGTGATGATGTTGAGCGTGTAGCCGGAAGCCTGCATGCCGATGAAGGTGATGAGCACCGAAACGGGGATCGAGATCGCCGTTACCAGGGTCGACCTGATCGAGAACAGGAAGACCAGGATGATGACCACGGCGAAGACGAGCCCGAGCAGGCCCTCCTGCGCGAGGCTGTCGATCGACTGGGTAATGGACGGGGCCTGGTCGGACACCACTGTGAGCTTCGTGTTGCTGCCCAGCTGCTTCTCGAGCGTCGGGATGTCGGCACGTACGAGGTTCGAGACCGACACGGTGTTCCCCGCGGCGGATTTGGTGATGTTCAGCGTGACGGCGGCCTTGCCGTTGACTCGTGAGTAGCCGTTGGTCGGATCGTCCACGACGGCCACCGTTGCGACATCCGCAATCGTGGGCGCGGTCGCCGCTCGGGCACCGATCAGGGGGAGCGCCCCGATCTCATCGGTCGAGGCGAGCTTGGTTCCCGACTGCACCGTGAGCGTCTTCCCGTTCTCGGTGATCGAACCGCTCGCGAGGAGCGTTCCGTTGGCACCCAGGGCCGTCTTGATCGATTGGGTGGTGAGGCCGGCTGCGGCCAGCTTGGCGGCATCCGGGGTGATGGTCACGCGCTGGGAGGCGGCTCCGAGAAGGCTGACATCGCTCACGCCGTCGAGTTGCTTGAGATTGGTAACCGTGAGGGAGGCGAGCTTCGAGGCGAGCGCGTGCTGGTCCATGTCGCTCGTGACGGCCAGCTGGATCACCGGGAAGTCGCTCAGGCTGAAGGTGATCACCTGGGGCGTGACACTGCCGGGAAGCGTGGTCGAGATGCGGTCGAGCGCGAGTTGCACCTTCTGCTCGGAGGTCGCGATATCGGTGCCGTAGGCGAAAGATGCCGTCACCGTCGACGTCGAGGTGTTGGAGGTCGCGGTCGTCGAGTCCAGGTTTTCGAGACCCTGCAGGGCGCTCTCGATCGGCGTGCTGACGTCCTTGTTCACGACATCGGGCGAGGCTCCCGGATATGCGGTGACGATGTAGACCGATGGCAGCGAGAGCGACGGGATGAGCTCCTGCTTGAACGAGGTGAGCGCGAGCCCCCCGAAGACTCCGACCACGATCGTGACGAGTGCGATGAGGGCTCGGTTGCGCAGACTGAAGACAGACAGAAAGTGCACGTGATAACTCCTGGAACTGCGACTGGCCGCACTGCGCGGCAATGAGAATTGCGCACAACGTAGTGCCCCTGCCCAGAAGTATCTCAGGGGCGACTGGGGACACGCGTACTCTGCTGGGAGTATTAATCAGTGAGCTATACGACCTCCGCCAGGAAGTTCTGGTCGAGCAGCGGGCCCCGCGAGAGGGATGCCCACGCGGCCGAGAGTGCGGAAACGGCGCGATCGGTTTCATCCCGCGAATAGCCGAACGGGATGCGAAGGAATCGTTCGAAGGCGCCATCGAGACCGAAACGCGGTCCGGCGGCGAGCAGCAGGCCTTCATTGCGCGCCGCGAGGGTGAGCTGTGAGCTGACGGGCTCGCCGATGTTCACCCACGCCGTCAAGCCTCCCGCGACATGGGGAACGTGCCAGTCGGGGAAGGCCTCGCCCAGGGCCGCGGCGAGATAGTCGCGCCCCTCGCGCAGCTGGTTCCGCCGGGTCTCGAGGATCGAGTCGTACTGCTCGAAGAGGTTCTTCACGAGCAACTGCTCGAGGGCCGGGGTGCCGAGGTCGCCGGCGCTACGCGCGCGGGCGAGTTTCTGGATGAGCTGCCGCTCCGCGCGGATCCAGCCGATGCGCACCCCACCCCAGACCGTCTTGCCGACGGAACCGATGAGCACCGCCGGTCCGTAGGCCGCGAGGGGGAGCGGGACGTCGCCGGCGTCGATGGCGAGCTCGGCCATGGTTTCGTCGGCGACGATCGTCGTTCCCTGGGCATTGGCGAGCCCCAGCATCCGCTCCCTCAGCTCCGACGACATCGAGCGACCGGTCGGGTTGTGGAAGTCGGGCATGAGGTAGCCCATCGCGGGACTCGTACGCTGGATCGCCTGCTCGAGACCGGCCTCGTCCCAGCCGTCCTCGGTGGTGACGCTCACCGGCACGAGTCGGGCACCGGTGAGCCGCAGCGCCTCGTAGGCGTGCGGATAGCTCGGCGACTCGACGAGCGCGCTGTCGCTGCGGGCGAGCAGAGTCCGGGCGAGGAGCGCGATCGCGTGCTGCGCGCCGATGGTGACCATGATCTGCTCGGGCTCGGTCGGAAGACCGCGAGCCGTGTACCGATTCGCGATGGCCGCCCTGAGCACCGGGAGTCCGATCGGGTCGAAGCCAGACTCGCCCAGGTAGGCGGGCAGTTCCGCGGCGGCTCGCTGGGCGGCCTCCCCGATGGCGGGGATGGCGGGCATCGCGGCTTTGCTGAAGTCGAGATAGCCGGCGTGCACGTTCTCGATAGGGATCGGCGCACGCGTGGGAAGCCGGGCGACACTGCCCGAACCGCGAATGCTGTCGAGGAATCCGGATGCCCGCAGCTCGCCGTAGCCCGCGGTGACGGTCGTGCGGCTCACCTGGAGTTGCGCCGCGAGGTCGCGTTCTGCGGGGATGCGCGTGCCCAACGGAATACGGCCGTCGAGGATGAGCAGGCGAATGCGGTCGGCGAGGGCGCTGTAGGCGGGCGCCGAAGTGGACTCCCGCCATCCACGCAACAAAGAGGCCAATACTCGGGCAGAAATGGACGCCATGGGGCCACTATACGCGAATTGGCATCTTGCAATAAGGCCAATTTAGCAATTGGATATGACTATGAACGCGCCCCTTCTGATGACCCGCCGCATCGGCCAGTTGCTCGTCGGTCTCTTTCTCTTCGGTCTCGCCATCGCCATGATGGTGCAAGCGGGTATCGGGATCTCACCGTGGGACGTACTCGCGCAGGGCGTGTCCAAACTGACCGGCATCGAGTTCGGCTGGGTCACGATCGTCATCGGGCTCATCGTGCTGCTGCTCTGGATTCCGATTCGGCAGAGGCCAGGACTCGGCACGCTGCTCAATGCGCTGTTGATCGGCCCAAGCGCACAGCTCGGCCTCTCGCTCATCCCGGTGCAGCACGTGCTGGTGTTGCAGATCCTGCTCTTCCTCGGCGGCCTCGCCCTCCTCGCCATTGCGACGGGACTCTACATCGGCGCCCGTTTCGGCCCCGGTCCACGTGACGGCCTGATGACCGGGATCCATAGCCGCTGGGGGTGGCGCATCTGGATCGTTCGCACCTCGATCGAGGTCGTAGTGCTCGGCATCGGCTGGGTGCTCGGCGGCAACGTCGGCTTCGGGACCCTGGCCTTCGCCCTGCTGATCGGGCCGATGGTCAACCTGACCATACCGGCGCTGGGCGTGCCAGAGTTGCCGAAGCGTCCGACATCGCTCGAGGGAGACGCACTGGCGTCGGCGGATGTCGCTATCGTCCCGTTCGAGGTCGGAGAGTCATCGTGATACTGGCGCTGATCGCCTGGGGCGTCCTCGCCGCGGCGGCCATCGCTGCGCCCCGGATGGTGGATCCGGCGGCCAACGCGCAGGCGATCGACCGCGCCAACCAGAACGAGTCTGCAGCCTCGAACTGGTTTGCGCCCTACTAGGCACTACTGGAGATTGCGCTCGGCGTAGGCCTTCATCGCGTCGCGCACGAAGCTCGCGCCATCGGTTCCGCCGTAGTTGGCGGCGAAGCGGTCGTCAGCGACGTACATCTCGCCGAGACCGACGAACTGCTGTGCGTTCGGGTGCTTGCCCTGCCAGCCGACGCCGATCCAGTCGAAGTGACGCTGCGTGATCGCCTGCACATCGTCACTATCCGCGGGTTTCCCCGCCTCGAATGCGGTCGCGTAGTCGCGTCGGATGTCGAGCTGATCCTGCCTGAAACGGATCTTCTGCTCCGCGCTGAGGGAGCGATACCAGCGGTCGCTCTCCGAATACGCTTCCTTGCCCCAACGCTTCTCGACCTCCTCCCTGTATTGGGTGTGGTCGAAACCGTCGAACATTTCTTCTGCCATGAGTTGTTCACCTCCTTCCATTTTGAGGATCGTGATCTCGACCGAGCTGATCTGCCGATCGAGACGTTCTTTCTCCTGACGCAACCAGCGCAGGTGGTTGGCGAGGGCATCCGTGTTGGCCTGTTGACCGTCAACGACCTCCGCTATCGCGGGAAGCCCGAGTCCGAGTTCGCGGAGCAGCAGGATGCGCTGCAGACGAGCGAGCGCCCGCTCGTCGTAGTAGCGGTATCCGTTCGAACCAACGCGGCTCGGCGGGAGCAGTCCGATGTCGCCGTAATGACGCAGGGTGCGCGACGTCGTTCCCGACAGGCGTGCGATCTCCTGGATCGACCAATCCACCGTGTTCTCCTCTCTCGTGAATCCCACGCTAAAGGTTGACCTTGCGTCAATGTCAAGCGCACCAGGGCAGACGGCACTTGCAAAAACCAAACTCGCGATATATCTTGAGTTCACGCAAACGCGATATATCTCGAAACGGATGCCACGCATCCTGGCAGAAGGGCACGAACATGGCACAGGAGAAATGGCTCATCGAGGACGAGAAGATCATCGATATCGAAATGATCCGCAAACTCAAGGTGAGCCTCATCGCAGGGCAGGTCGCCATCGTCGGACACGATGAGCCGGGCGCACGCGTCGAGGTGCATTCCGTGCGCGGCAAGGCGCTCAAGGTCACGATCGACGGGGACACCCTCGAGATCGATCATCCGCAGCTCAGCTGGGACAACTTCATCGACGTCTTCAAATCGTTTCGCGGGAGCGCGAGCGCCGACGTGAGCATCATGGTTCCGCGGGACGTCGAACTCAGATTCGGCGTGGTCTCGGCGAGCGCCCTCATCAGCGGCCTGACCGAAGATGCGCGCATCAGCACCGTGAGCGGCGACATCGTCATCGACAACCACTACGGCGATCTCGAACTCAATGCGGTCAGCGGCGAGATCGCGGCACGCAACCACTACGGCAAGATCGCGGCCCACACCGTGAGCGGCGACGTGACCGCGTCCGGCGAGATCATGAAGTTCACCAGCGAGGGTGTATCGGGCAATGTGTTCCTCGACATCGTGGGGACTCCCGATGAGGTGCGTATCAACACGGTTTCCGGCGACGTGACCACCCGGCTGGAGCCGGGCATCCCGGCCCAGTACAAGATCAACACCGTGAGCGGGCGTCTGCAGCTCGACGATTCGCAGATCACCGGCGTACATGGCTCCTACACGGGAAAATACGGATCGCTCGACAAGCACTGGCTCGAATTCAAGGCGAACACCGTGAGCGGCAACGTCTCCGTGCTCCACGCGGTGACCGCGTGACGCCCCCCGTCTTCGCTCACGTGCATCTGCGGTTGTACCTGCTCAGCATCCTGGCCACCCAGCCCATGCACGGCTACGAGCTGATCCAGGAGCTCGGACGCAGCTTCGGCGGCACCTATGTTCCGAGCGCCGGCACCATCTATCCCCGGCTGGCCAAGCTCGAGGAAGAGGGTCTGGTCACCAAGTCCACAGACGGTCGCAAGACCGTCTATGAGATCACGGATGCCGGCCGAACGGAGCTGGAGGAACGACGCGGCGAGCTCGACGGCATCGAAAGCGACCTCACGGACTCCGTGCGCCGCCTTGCCGATGAGGTGCGGTCATCCG